>JBCDCF010000126.1:0-8510 GCA_039182345.1 Pseudomonadota bacterium | reverse complement strand
TCCACCGCCTCCACCAGATGGTCCAGCGTTCCAGCGCCCCCTGAGGCGATGACGGGGATGGTGAGCGCATCCGACACGGCGCGGGTGAGGGCAAGGTCGAAGCCCGCTTTCGTGCCGTCAGCATCCATGGAGGTGAGGAGGATTTCGCCGGCGCCCATTTCTTCCATGGTGCGGGCGAAGGCCACGGCGTCGATCCCTGTCGGCGTGCGTCCGCCGTGGGTGAAAATCTCCCACCGGCCGTCCTCCATGGATGCTGACGGCACGAAAGCGGGCTTCGACCTTGCCCTCACCCGCGCCGTGTCAGATGCGCTCACCATCCCCGTCATCGCCTCAGGGGGCGCTGGAACGCTGGACCATTTGGTGGAGGCGGTGGAAGAGGGGCACGCCGAGGCGGTCCTTGCAGCATCCATCTTCCACTTCGGCACCTACACCATCGGCGAGGCGAAGGACCATATGGCCGCCGCCGGTATTCCCATGCGCCGCGATGACTGATGCACCGCCCTTCAGTGTCGCCGACCTTGAGGCCATCGTCCGCACGCGCCTGTCCGGCGAAGGCGCGCCCTCCTACACCCGCTCGTTGGCTAAGAAGGGCGTCGGCAAGTGCGCGGAAAAGTTCGGCGAAGAGGCGGTGGAGGCGATTGTCGCCGCTGTCCAAAAAACGCCCGATGCCCTCACCAAAGAAGCCGCTGACGTGGTGTTTCATCTCACGGTGCTTCTTGCCGTGTCGGGCGTCTCCTGGCAGGCGGTGATGGATGAGCTTCGGACCCGCACGGCCCAGTCGGGCCTTGAGGAAAAGGCAAAGCGCCTTGCGCCATGAGCGCGAGGCCATAAGGATGGGGTTATGGACGCGCTGATCGAGCCCTCGCCGGACGTGCCACTCACCGGCCAACAGGCGGACGACTTGGGCCCCTTCCTCATTTTCAGCGAGGCTGACTGGGCGCGGCTGCGGGACGGCCAGCCCATGACGCTGACCCCCCATGAGATCGTTGCCCTGCAAGGCTTCAACGACCGTGTGGAGCCTGACCAGGTGGAGACCATCTACCTCCCCCTGTCGCGCCTCCTGTCTCTTTACGTCGAGGCCACACAGGGCCTCCACAACGCCACCCACAATTTCCTTGGGCGCAACGACAAGAAGGTGCCCTTCATTATCGGGATCGCGGGGTCTGTGGCCGTGGGCAAGACCACGACGGCCCGTGTGCTCCAGGCGCTTTTGGCCCGCTGGCCGTCCTCGCCAAAGGTGGACCTTGTGACCACCGACGGCTTTCTTCTGCCCAACGAGAGACTTGCCGCCGACGGACTGATGGAGCGCAAAGGCTTCCCCGAAAGCTATGATGTTGCTGCGCTGCTGTCCTGTCTCAGCGCCATCAAGGCCGGCGAGCGCCACGTGAAAGCGCCCGTCTACTCGCACCTTGTCTATGACGTGATCCCCGGTGAGACCATCACCATCGACCAGCCTGACATTTTGATCGTGGAGGGCCTCAACGTCCTTCAAACCTCGCGCCTGTCGAGCCACAGGCGAAACGCGCCGTTCGTGTCGGATTTCTTCGACTTTTCCATCTACATCGATGCTGAGGAGGAGGCGCTTGAGCGCTGGTATCTGACCCGCTTCAACCGCCTGAAGGAAACGCGCTTTCGCGACCCGCGCTCCTACTTTCACAAATATGTGGGCCTGTCGGACGAAGAGACCGACGAGATCGCCCGCGGCCTGTGGCGGCGCATCAACTTGAAAAACCTGAGGGAAAATGTCGGCCCTACCAAGCTGCGGGCCGACCTCATCTTGCGCAAGGCGGCAGACCACCGGATCGACCAGGTTGCCCTGCGCAGGATCTGACGGCCGTCTCGTCGCATTGACCCATCTTCGGCGGCGCGATGCTTGACCTTTTGATGTTCGCCGGCCTTGTGGTGGGCATCCTCACAGGCTTTCCCGTCGCCTTTGCCATTGCAGGCGTTGCCATCTTGTTTGCGCTGATTGGGGCGGCAACGGGGGCGTTTGACCTCGCACTCCTCGGCGCGCTGGGGCAGCGGGTGTTCGGCATCATGACCAACCAGGTCCTGGTGGCGATCCCTTTGTTCGTGTTCATGGGCATCGTCCTTGAAAAGTCGCGCATTGCCGAGGAGCTCCTCACCACCATGGGGCGGCTGTTCGGCCCCATCCGCGGCGGTCTGGGGGTCTCGGTGGTGATTGTCGGCGCCCTCCTTGCCGCCTCCACGGGGATTGTTGGCGCCACCGTCGTCGCCATGGGGCTGATTGCGCTGCCGGCCATGCTGCGGGCAGGCTACGCGCCGCCTTTGGGAGCGGGGATCGTCGCGACCTCGGGCACGCTGGGGCAGATCATCCCGCCCTCGACGCTCCTCATCATCCTGTCGGAGGTGATGTCGAACGCCTACCAGCAGGCCCAGTTCGCGGCGGGCAAGTTCACGGTGGAGACCATTTCCGTCGGGCAGACCTTTGCCGCAGCGCTGCTGCCGGGGCTGACCCTGGTCGCCATCTACATCCTTTACCTGTTTGGTCGCGCGCTGATCCGCCCGTCCGACCTTCCCGCCCTCAACGAAGGCGAGAGGGTGTCGCCTGGGGAGATCCTCAGCGTCATCGTCCCGCCACTGGCGCTGATCCTTGCCGTGCTCGGCTCCATCCTCGGCGGTGTCGCGACCCCTGCGGAAGCGGCGGCCGTCGGGGCAGTGGGCGCGGTTCTTTTGGCAGGCGCGCGCATGGGGCGAACCACCCCCATGGCGCTTGCAGCGCTTTCCCTTGTTGGGGCAGTGGTGCTGTCGTCCCTTTACCCGATCCGCCTGCAAAGGGCCGACACCGACACCACCGACCTTGTGGTCGCGGCCGTCGCCATTGCCCTTCTGGCGGTGGGCATCGCCGGTCTTCTTGTGGCTTTGGTGAGACTGCTGCGGGCCGGTCAACTCTGGCAGGTGGCGCGGGGGACGATGACCGTCACCTCGATGATCTTTGCCACCATCATCACAGCGTCCATGTTCTCGCTGGTCTTCGTGGGGCTTGGCGGGGAGACCCGCATTGCAGAGATCCTGGATTCCATGCCCGGCGGCGCCACAGGCGCGCTGATCTTTGCGATGGCGTTGATCTTCGTCCTCGGCTTCTTCCTGGATTTTGTCGAAATCAGCGTGATCCTGTTGCCTCTGGTGGTGCCTGTGCTGATTGCCATGGGGCACGACCCCACCTGGCTTGCGGTGTTGATTGCCATCAACCTGCAAACCTCGTTCCTGACGCCGCCCTTCGGCTTCTCGCTGTTTTACCTGCGCGGCGCCGCCCCGCCTGAAGTGACGACGGGGCACATTTATCGCGGCGTTGCCCCTTTCATCGCGCTTCAGGCGGTGGGGGTGGCGGTGGTGTGGCTGTTCCCGTGGCTCGCAACAGCGCTCCCCGCCTGGCTTTATTAGATTAGCGTTCGCTCAGCGCCCGGCGCCTGAGGAGCGGTGGGCAATCTTGTGCAGGACGTCGCTGGCAAGCGATGGCGCAAGGGCGGGCATCAACCTGGTGGAAAAGGTTGCCTTGGCAATGGCCCGGGAGGCGTGCCGCAAGCCCCGCACCGACCAGCGGTCCAGGATGTGGATGGCCGCCGTCTTGCGCGCGCCATAAAGGGGCGGCCTGACCGTTTCCACCGCGCGGGTGGGGAGTGAGCCTTCGCGCACGGAGATCGCTGCCATTTCAAGGGACTGGACCATGCGCTGGGCGGTCATCAACAAGGTGGACGGGGCGACGCCCTGGCGCATGAGTGTGGCAAGGCGCCTGTCCAACGTGTCGGGCTGGCCGAGGAAGGCGGCCTCCACCGCATCCGCCATGGCGCCCACCGACACGTCCCCCACAACGGCGTCAATGTCGTCCACCGTCACCTCATCGCTGCCAAGGGCATGGAGGCACGCCTTGGTGACTTCGCTGCGCGAGGCGGCGCGGTCGGCGCCCAAACGCTCCATGAGGGCGGTGCGCGCATCAAGGCCGATGGCAAGGCCGAAGCTTGCCGCCTCCGCCTCGATCATCCTTTCAAGGTCCCGCTCGGTGTCGGCGGGGCAATGGACGGCGGCGGCGACGCGGTCGCCCTCCACCTCCTTGCGCAGACCCGTGCCGCGCCTCAGATCCCCCGCCTCAAGCACCACCACAGCGTCCTGCGGCGGCTCCTTCAGGAGAGGCGCGACGGCGGGGGAGAGGTTGCGGGAGGCCCCATCGCGCACAAGGATCAAGCGCTTGCCGCCGAAAAGGGAGACGGTGCGCGCCTCGTCCACCAACCGTGCAGGGTCGGCGGTGACGGTGGCCGCGTCGAGCTTCACCACCGCAAAAGGATCATCGGCTTCCGCCTCGAAAAGGCTTGCGATGGTGCCCGTCACCTCCGTCACGAGCCCTCTGTCGGGGCCGAACACGAGGATGACGGGCGGCAGTTTGTCGGCGCTGGTGAAGCGTTTTTGAACGTCGTACGCCTTGAGCGCCGTCACGACTTTGAACGGCGCGCCGCGAAGTAGGCCGCAAGGCGCGTGTTGATGTTGACCGCCACCGCTTTGGCCGCACGGTCCACAGCGTTGCGCCGTGCCCTTTCGTTGGCAAAGCGCTGCGAGGAGAAGTCGAACGAGGCGGTGGCGAAGCTTTCGCCCGTCAACAGCGTCCGTTCCGTGGCGATTTCCGACAGGATGAAGGTGGCATTCATCGTCAACAGGACGGCGGCGGGAAGGTCTTCCTCCAACTCCACCGCAAGGGGGTCGCTGGAGACGTTGGAGAGGATGCGCAGCCTATAAAGCTGTTCGGATGCCTCCCCGCCCCTGCCGCGCATCAAGAACACCAGTTCGTTGCGCAACACCTGGCCGGCACGGGTGGTGGGCGGGTCCACCACCACGGCCTGAAGGTCGGGCACAGGTGACAGCGGCCCACCCGACGACTGGTCCAGGTAAAGCGGGCGCACCTGGCACGCTGCAAGGACGAGCCCCGCAGCGATGACGATGAGGCTCCTACGCCACCACATTGACGATCCGCTGCGGCACCACGATGACCTTGCGGGGCGGCGCGCCGTTGAGGAAACGCTGCACGTCCTCAAGGGCCAGAACCGCCCGCTCGATGTCATCGTTGGCCGCATCCTTGGCGACGGTGATTTCGGCGCGCTTCTTGCCGTTGACCTGGACGGGAAGGGTGATGGCGTCTTCCACCAGGAGCGCCTCGTCCACCTCAGGCCAAGGGGCTGCGGCCACAAAGCCTTCCTTGCCGATGAGTTGCCAGGCCTCTTCGGCCAGATGCGGCATCATCGGTGCAAAACAGGCGATCATGGCCTCGGCCGATTCCTGGAGCGCCGCGGCAGGGGTCGCCTCGTCCTGAAGCGCGCGCTGGAGGTCGTTGCTCCAGGCATAGACCCTGGCCACGGCACGGTTGAAGTGAAGGCTTTCGATATCGTTCTCGATATCGCGCACGCTCTTGTGGGTGATTTTGCGCAGCGCCATGCCATCGCCCGACCCGCCGCCGGCTTGGATCCGCTCAGCAGTATCGCACAACAGCCGCCAGACGCGCTGGACGAAGCGGTGGGCGGCATCGGCACCTGCGTCGGTCCACTCGATATCGCGCTCCGGCGGCGTGTCCGAGAGCATGAACCAGCGGGCGGTATCGGCCCCGTACTGGCCGATGATCTCGTCAGGATCGACGCCGTTGCGCTTGGTCTTCGACATGGCGACCACAGGCCCGACGGTGAGGGGTCCGCCCGTCTTGGCATGAACGTGCATGCCGTCTTTGACGACGACGTCCTCAAGGGCGACCCATTTGCCGTGCTCATCGGCGTAGGACTCGTGGGTGACCATGCCTTGGGTGAAGAGGCCTGCGAAAGGCTCGGACCGGTCGCCATACCCCACCTTCGCCACGGCGCGCATGAAAAAGCGCGAGTAGAGAAGGTGCAGGATCGCATGCTCCACACCGCCGATATACTGATCGACAGGGAGCCATGCGGCCATCGCCTCGCGGTCGATGGGGCCCGCTGCATCCGGCGCGGTGAAGCGGGCGAAATACCAGGACGAGTCCACGAAGGTGTCCATGGTGTCGGTCTCACGCCGGGCCGGCGCGCCGCAGGAAGGACAGTCCACCTTCGACCATGTGGGGTGGCGGTCAAGCGGGTTGCCAGGCACGTCGAAGCTGACGTCCTCAGGCAGTTTGACAGGAAGATCGGCCACCGGCACAGGCACGATCCCGCACGCCTCGCAGTGGACGACGGGAATGGGGCAGCCCCAGTAGCGCTGGCGCGAGATCCCCCAGTCGCGCAGGCGATAGTTGACCTTGCGCTCCGCCTGGGGCGCACCGCCCAGGTCGCGCGTTTCAAGACGCGCGGCGACGGCCTCCTTGGCGTCGGGCACGCTGAGCCCGTTCAGGAACGCGGAGTTGAAGATGACGCCGTCTTCGGTGAACGCGTCGGCGGCCACGGAAAAATCGTCGTCAGCATCGCGCGGGCGCACCACAGCGGTAACAGGCAGGCCATACTTGCGCGCAAAATCAAGGTCGCGCTGGTCATGGGCCGGGCAGCCGAAGATGGCGCCCGTGCCGTAGTCCATCAAAATGAAGTTGGCGACGTAGACAGGAAGCGTGCGCGTGTCGTCGAACGGGTGCGCCACGCGCAGCCCCGTCTCGATGCCTTTCTTCTCCGCTGTCTCGATCACCGCGGCGCTGGTGCCCATGCGCTGGCACTCTTCGATGAATGCGGCAACGTCGGGCTTGGTCGCAGCAACGGCCTTCGCCAGAGGGTGACCGGCCGCCACCGCCATGAAGCTTGCACCGAAGATGGTGTCGGGGCGGGTCGTGAAGACCTCAAGGTCGCCTTCCCCGCCAGGCCCTTGATTGGTGAGGGCAAAGCGCATCCTGAGGCCTTCGGAACGGCCGATCCAGTTGCGCTGCATGAGGCGCACCTTGTCGGGCCAGCGATCCAGCCCGTCCAGCGCCTCCAGAAGATCCTGCGCATAGTCGGTGATGGCGAAGAACCACTGCGACAGTTCGCGCTGCTCCACCAAAGCGCCGGACCGCCAGCCGCGCCCATCAATCACCTGCTCGTTGGCAAGGACGGTGTGGTCCACAGGGTCCCAGTTCACCTTTGAGGTCTTGCGGGTGACGAGACCGGCCTTCAGGAAATCCAGGAACAGGTGCTGTTGTTGTTCGTAGTAGGCGACGTCACAGGTGGCGAACTCGCGCGACCAGTCCAGCGACAGCCCCATGGATTTGAGCTGCTTGCGCATGGCGGCAATGTTTTCGTACGTCCACTTCGCCGGGTGGATGTTGTTTTGCATGGCCGCATTTTCGGCCGGCATGCCGAACGCATCCCACCCCATAGGGTGCAAGACGTTGAACCCCTTGGCACGGCGATAGCGCGCCACGACATCGCCCATCGTATAGTTGCGCACATGGCCCATGTGGATGCGCCCCGATGGGTAGGGGAACATCTCTAGGACGTAGTATTTTGGACGCGGGTCGTCATTGTCGACGCGGAAGAGGTCCGCATCGTCCCAGGCTGCGCGCCACTTGGCTTCGGTGACAGGCGCGTTGTAACGCTCGGGGCTCGTCATGGAATGAACCGGATACTGTGAGTGTGGCCGGACCATGGGCAATGGGACGATGCGGGTCAACCATCAAGGGGTGGCAGATGGACCTTCTCAGTGACGCGGGAGACGCTGTGGTGACGGACAACCCTGTGGCGGCCGGTCTTAAAGCCGTGCAAAGGGCGATTGCCGAGGCGGCGGCCGCCGCTGGGCGGACCGACCCCGTGCATCTTGTGGCCGTCACCAAAACCTTTGATGCCGACCACATCCGCCCTGCCCTTGATGCCGGCCAGCGCATTGTGGGCGAGAACCGCGTGCAGGAGGCCAAAGCCAAATGGCCGGCGCTGAAGGAGGCCTATGACGGGATCGAGCTGCACCTGCTCGGCCCCCTCCAGTCCAACAAGGTGAAGGACGCCGTGGCGTTGTTCGACGTGATCCAAAGCGTCGACAGGGAGAGAATTGCCGCAGCCATTGCCAAGGCGGCGGATGCGGCCGGGCGTATGCCCCGCTGCATGGTTCAGGTGAACATTGGCAAAGAGCCCCAAAAGGCTGGCGTTCTGCCTGAGGAGGCGGCTGGTTTGGTGGACCGTTGCCACACATTGGGGCTTCCGGTAATCGCGTTGATGGCCATTCCCCCGGTGGACGAGCCGGCGGGCCCCCACTTTGCCGCCCTTGCCAAACTCGCCGATGCATGCGGCGTCGGCGACACGTCCATGGGCATGTCGGCCGACTATGCAGAAGCCATTGCCCATGGTGCGACTTGGGTCCGGGTGGGCTCGGCGATCTTCGGCGCCCGCCCCCCGGTTGCCCAAACAGGGTGATGTGCCCTCGGCACATTTCGCACTTTAACTAAAAGTTGTACCAGAAACCCACCTTGCCGCCGTACTCCTGCAACGCGTTACGGCCGTAGACGGTGGCAAGGCCGCCCACCTCAATCTGCACGCGGTCGTTCAGGCGGCGCACAGCGCTGACGCCCACCTTGTGATAGTGGACAGGCGCAT
>JBCDCF010000125.1:0-8565 GCA_039182345.1 Pseudomonadota bacterium | reverse complement strand
TGTGGAATGGCTCGCCGTCCAAGGCATCAACATCGTGATCGCCCTTGTGGTGCTGTTCGTGGGCTGGCGGCTGGCGCGGCTGGCCCAGTCGCTGTTCGAGCGGTGGATCGAGCGATCCGATCACATGGACCCCATTGTCGAGCAGTTCCTGTCGAGCCTCCTTTACTACGGCCTCTTGGTGATCCTCTTGATCATCGCGCTCAACCTTTTCGGCGTGCAGACGGCAAGCTTGATTGCGGTCTTGGGCGCAGCCTCCCTTGCCATCGGCCTGGCGCTGCAAGGTTCGCTCACCTCGCTCGCGGCGGGGGTGATGATCATCCTCATCCGCCCCTTCAAGATCGGCGATTATGTTGAGATCAACGGCCACGCAGGCACGGTGAAGACCATCACGCTCTTCCTCACCGAGCTTGCCACCTACGACAACGTGCAAAAGCTCCTGCCCAACTCCGAAGTGTGGGGCAACACGGTGACCAACTACTCAGTCTATGCGACGCGGCTTTTGGATATCGAGGTGGGGATCGACTATGAGGACGACATCGAGGCGGGCCTGAAAGTCCTGCGCGATCTCGGCGAAGGGCACGACCAGGTGCTGGCCGAACCTGCGCCCAACGCATTTGCCAGCGACCTTGGCGAGTCCTCTGTGGACCTGACGCTCAGGATTTGGGTCGCCGCTTCAGACTACTGGCCCCTCAAGCGCGAACTCACCAAGGCCGCCAAAGAGGCCATCGAAGAGGCAGGCCTCTCCATCCCCTACCCCCACAGGCAGATCGTCTCCATCAAGGGCGCCGAGGCGAAGGAGGCGGGGAAAGAGGCGGCCTGAGGCTCGGCTTCTACGTGGCGAACTTGAAAAGCATAACGTCGCCGTCGGCGACCACGTAGTCCTTGCCTTCGTCGCGGGCGCGGCCGGCTTCCCGCGCAGGGTTTTCGCCGCCGAGGCGGATGTAATCGTCGTAGGCGATGGTTTGGGCGCGGATGAAGCCACGCTCGAAGTCGGAGTGGATGACCCCTGCGGCCTGGGGGGCGTGGGTGCCTTCCGTCACCGTCCAGGCGCGCGCTTCCTTGGGCCCTGCGGTGAAGTAGGTGATGAGACCGAGGAGGCCGTAGCCAGCCCTGATGAGGCGGTCGAGACCAGGCTCCTCAAGGCCGAGGGTGGCCAGAAACTCCTCCTGCTCTTCAGCGTCCAGTTGGGCGATTTCAGACTCAATGGCAGCGGAAATCACCACTGAAGGGGCGCCTGCGTCGGCGGCCATCTTGGCGGCGCGCTCGGCAAGGGCGTTGCCTGTGGCGGCGGAGCCCTCGTCCACATTGAGGACGTAGAGCATCGGCGTTGAGGTCAAAAGGTTCAGCATCTTGAAGGCATGCTGATCCTCCTTGGACACCTCGAGCTCGCGGGCCGGGCGGCCTTCGCGCAGGAGGTCGAGCGCTGCATCCATGAGGACGAGGTCGGCTTTCGCGGCCTTGTCGCCGGACTGGGCTTTCTTGCGCAAGGCGGTGGCGCGGCGCTCCAAGCTCTCAAGGTCGGCGAGCATCAGCTCGGTTTCCACCGTCTGCGCATCTTCGATGGGGTCGACGGTGCCCGACACGTGGGTGACGTCGTCATCCTCAAAGCAGCGCAGGACGTGGGCGATGGCATCCACCTCGCGGATGTTGGCGAGGAACTGGTTGCCGAGGCCCTCGCCGGTGGAGGCGCCGCGGACGAGGCCCGCAATGTCCACGAAAGTAAGGCGGGTCGGCACGATCTGCGCGGACTTGGCGATGGCGCCAATCTCATCAAGCCGTGTGTCGGGAACGGCCACGTCGCCCGTGTTGGGCTCGATGGTGCAGAACGGATAGTTCGCCGCTTGCGCTGCCGCCGTCTTGGTGAGCGCATTGAAGAGCGTCGACTTGCCCACATTGGGCAAGCCGACGATGCCGCATTTGAAACCCATAGCTACTTCCGGAAGAACTGCGCCAAGGCCATGAAAGGACTGGGAGCCCCTTTGGTGTTGCTTTGCGCCAGCAAGGGGCGCGGTGGTGCCGGGCGTGGTGCCGCCGGTTTGGGGTTTGCTTTGGCGTTGGCGTTCAAGATGGCGTGCACCTTGTTGGCGAACTGCCCGTCGCGTCCTTCAAGAAGGTCAGGCACCTCGTCGGCAACCGCGTCGAGCAGCGGCCCGAGCCATGTCCCGTCCGCCCGTGCAAAATCGTGTAGGACGTAGGAGGCGACCAATTCCTTGCGGCCAGGGTGACCGACGCCAAGGCGCAGTCGCCGATAACCGTCCTTCACGTAGGCCGAAATGGACTTCAGCCCATTGTGGCCTCCCGTACCTCCGCCGGTCTTGACGCGGAACTTGCCCGGCGCGAGATCAATCTCGTCGTGAATGACCACGACATCATGCAAAGCAATCTTATAAAAACGCATGGCGTCCGCCACGGCTTTCCCGGATTCATTCATATACGTCATGGGTTTGACGAACATGGCACGGTGGCCGGCCACATTGGCCTCCGACACAAGCGAATGAAACTTGCGCCGCCAAGGGCCGCCATGCCAGCGGCCATGAATGCGATCGACCGCCATGAACCCCACATTGTGGCGGTTCATGGCGTACTCCGATCCGGGATTGCCGAGGCCGACCAATAATTTCATCATGGTTTCGGCCCATCCGTTGCGTTAGCTGGTTTCGGTCTCGTCGTTGCCGCTGTCGCCCTCGTCGCTGTCGCCACCGGCGTCGGCAGGCACCTCATCGGGCGCAACCTCGTCCGCAGGCTCCTCCTCCACCTCAGCCACAGGGGCTGCGATGGTGGCAACGGGGAACGCTTCGCCTTGGCCGGCAATGGCAACATCGCCGGTCAGGACAAGGTCGTCACTGGTGATGGTGGCGCCGACCTCAAGGCCAGCGACGCTGACTTCGATGTTATCGGGAATGGCTGTCGCCGGGCATTCCAGGGGCACAGTGTGGCTCACAACGTTGAGAACGCCGCCCGACACGAGACCGGGAGATTCGTCCTCGCCCACGAAGCTGAGCGGAACGTCCACCGTCACCCGCGACTTGGCGTCAACGCGCAGGAAATCCACGTGGACCAGCGTGTCCTTAACAGGGTCGCGCTGATAATCACGCGCCAGTGCCTGGTGCGTCTTGCCGCCCACATCGATGTCCCACACGTTGGTGAGAAAGCCGCCGCGATGCAGCGCGAACGTCATTTCCTTGAAGGGAATGGCGATCGGTGTGGGGGGTTCGTTGTTGCCGTAGATCACGGCGGGGATAAACCCGGTTCGCCTCAATGCGCGCGCGGCCCCCTTGCCCGTCCGTTCGCGCACTTCGGCCTTCAAGGCAAAGCCTTCAGCCATTATGCTCTCCAATACTAAGTGATCGCCGTAATGGTCCTTTCATTACGAGCGTGCGCGCAATCGCGCTGTTCCGCCTCCAGGGGTGCGGAGGGTGTTGTATAGGTAAACATCGCGGCAACGACAAGGCGCTGGAATGACATTCCATTGATCCGCCAGTCAATCACGCCAACGTGTGACCCTTGGGCCAGACGCCGGATCGAAGATGCGCTTTAGCCTGTGGCGGCCCGCCGTGCGGTGGCAAGGTCGATGGGGCGGTCGGGAATGGTGATCTCGAACGCTGCGCCCGTGGTGCTGTCTAGCAAGGTCAGTGTGCCGCCGTGGGCGCGCACCAGCTCGGCCGCAATGGCAAGCCCGAGACCCGTGCCGCCTTTGCTGGCAGACGCCTGGAATGGCTGGAAGAGGTGCTGGCGCAGGCCTGACGGCACACCAGGCCCCGTGTCCGACACCACAATGCGCACCACCGAGCCCGTGCGCTCCGCGGCAATGGCAAGGCGGCGCACGACAGCATCGTGGGGGTCCGACTCCAGCGCCTCCATAGCGTTGCGGCACAGGTTGAGGAGGACGCGGTAAAGGTGATCGGGATCGGCGTCGATCTCCATCTCATCGTCGATGATGATGCGAAAATCGATGGAGGGATGGCTGTCGAGCCCCAGGGTTTCGCACACGTCGGCGGCGAGATGGTGAAGGTCGATGAGCCTGCGGGACGGCGGCGCCTCCCCCGCACGCCCGTAGGCGAGCACGCTGTTGGTGTAGTCCACCGCCCGATCCAGCGCACGCACCAGCTTTGGCACGAAGCGCTGCACCGTGGGATCGGGGATCAGCGCCAGACGGTCGGAAAACAGGGCGCCTGCGGCAAGGATGTTGCGCAAATCATGGTTGATCTTGGAGACGGCAAGGCCAAGCTCGGCAAGGCGTCTGCGTTCGCTCATGGTGTCGGTGAGCTGGCGCTGCATGGCGGCGAGCGAGCGTTCCGCGTCACCGATCTCATCGTTGCGGCGGGAGGGCTCGATGGCGCGCCTGTCGTCCTCGGGGTCTTCGGCAAAATCCACCATGGCGTCGGCAAGACGGCGCACCGGCCGCAAGAACAGCCAGCGCAAGCTCATATAGACGAGGGTGGCGGTGATGACGGAGATCACCAAAGACAGGATCAAGATGTTGCGCGAATAGGCGATCATGTCCCGCCTCAGCGGCGTCTCGTCGAGGACGACGTCCACCTCCTCCGAACGCCCTTTCGGCATCGCGGTGACGCGGATGATGCGGCCGTTGGGAGCAAAGAGCGTGTCGAAGGCGGCGGCGATGGACTGGGCAATGGTTTCTTCGCCCAGCACGATGTGTCGGTCGACGGAGGTGGGGGGCATGCCCACTGCCAGGAGCCTGCGACGGTTGCCTTCCCGGTGGGCGATGGCGATGGTCTCTGTCGCCTCGAGGAGCCGCATCTTGAGTTCCTGCGGCACATTGGGGGTCTGTGCGATGATGGTGGCCGCGACAGAGGCGTTGCGGTGGGCGTCCTTCAGCCAGTTGTTGCGGTAGTTGGCGATGGAGGGGACGAAGATCAGAACTTCCGAAATCATCACGAAGGCGATGGTCAGGACGAGAAGTTTCGTGCCGAGCCCTATGCGCGGGCCTGCCCTGTCGTCCTCGTCAATCGCATCATCGTCGGCGTGCATGCCGCCCTATACTAAAAACGCTTCAATATGCCGAGCACCGTCTTGACCCATCCTTGCCCCAGCTTCTGGGCAAAATGGAGGACGGCGGCGCGTTTGCCGGCCTCCGCAAGGGTGGGGTAGGCCGGTGTAAAACTCGCAATCGTCTTTAAAGGGACTTTGCCGGCCAACGCCAGAGCGTAGGTGGAAATGATGTCGCCTGCGGTGGGGGCGACGACGGTCGCGCCCACAAGCTTGCCTTTGCCGTTCACCACAAGCTTCAGGAAGCCTTCGGTGGCGTTTTCGGTCTGCGCGCGATCGTTGCCCGACAGATCGGCACGGTACGCCTTGGCTTTGGGGTCGCGCGCGCTCGCTTCGGCCTCCGATAGCCCCACCTGTGCCACCTCTGGCGCGGTGTAGGTGGTGCGCGGCATCATGTCCGCGTCGTAGCGCACGGGGAGGCGAAACACGATGGAGCGCACCGCAAGGCTTGCCTGGTGGCCGGCCACGTGGGTGAACTGAAGGCCCCCCGCCACATCGCCGATGGCATAAACGCGCCTGTTGGTGGTGCGAAGGCCCGTGTCCACCGTGATGCCTGACCGGTCCGCCTCAATCCCCGCCGCACCAAGATTGAGCGAGGCGATGTTGGGTGTGCGGCCAACGGCCACGAGCACCTTGTCCGCCTCCACCGTGCTCCCGTCGCCAAGGTAAAGGCGCGCGCCCTCTCCCGCCCGCTCGCACCGTTCAACCGCAGCCCCTTCCAGGAGGCGCACGCCGTCCCGCTCAAGGCTCTTGCGGACAATGGCCACAGCGTCAGGGTCTTCCCGCGACAGGAATGTCGCCGCCTCAACCACCGTGACGGTGCTGCCGAGCCTTGCAAAGGCTTGCGAGAGTTCTGCGCCGATGGGGCCGCCGCCGATGATGGCAAGGCGGGCCGGCAGATTGGTAAGGTCGAACACGCTTTCGTTGGTGAGGGGGTCGATGTCCGAAAGCCCCTCGATAGGCGGTACGAACGGGCTCGACCCTGTGGCAATCACCGTCCGGCGCGCCTTGATGGCGGTGGTGCCTGCCATGACCGTGGCATCGTCAACGAAGTGGGCCTCGTCCTTGATGACGGTGACGCCGAGACCTTCGAACCGCTCCACCGAATCGTGCGGGGCGATGGCGGCAATCACCGAATGGATGTGGTCGTGCACCTTCGCGTAGTCGACCGCCACAGTGCCCGTGATGCCGAAAGGGCCGCCCGCCACAATGGCGTGGGCGTGCTTGGCCGCGGCAATCAACGCCTTTGAGGGGACGCAGCCATAGTTGAGGCAGTCGCCCCCCATCTTGCCGCGTTCCACAAGGACCACCTTGTGGCCAAAGCTTGATGCGGCGGCCGCCACCGTGAGGCCGGCAGACCCCCCGCCGATGACGCAAATGTCGGGGGTGAGCGTCATGCCGCGTTTGCCTCGCGCCGTTTGCGTGTCCTGGCCCGCCACGCTTTCAGGCCAAGGGGGAGGAGGGAGGCGAACGCCAGCGCCAGGAGCGCGGCCACAAAGGTGGGCGTGATGATCGCCGACAGGTCGATCTCGCACGTGCCCGCTTCGGCGCAGCCTGGGTTGGCGGCCTCCTGCGCGTCGATCAAGCCGCCCAGCCCATCGCCCAGAAGCGTGTAGGCGAAGGTGCCTGGGATGATGCCGATGGCCGTTGCGGTGACGTAGGTGCGCAGCGGCACGGCAAACAGCGACGGTGCCACGTTGATGAGCCAGAACGGAAAGATTGGCGCAAGACGCAGGAAGAGGAGGTAGCCGAACGCGTTTTCTTCAAATCCTGAGGCAAGACGCCCCGCCCAGCGCCCCGCCCTTGCCCGCAACGCCGCCCCGAACGAGGTTTTGGCGGCAAGGAACACGATGGAGGCCCCGGCGGTCGCCGCGACCACCGTCAACACCCCGCCGAGGATCCAGCCGAACAAAAAGCCGCCCACCACGGTGATGAGGCTTGCGCCGGGGAAGGAGATGGCCACAGCGAGCGCATAAAAACCGAGGTAGCCGGCGGCCACGAGGGCGATGTTTTTCTCCACCACCGCGGCGAGGGTGTCGCGCTCGCGGATGATGGTGTCGAGCGAGATGTAGGTGTAGCCGCCCGACAGGTAGAAGGCGGCCATCAACGTTGCGATCAAGGCAACCGGCCACAAACGGCGGATGGTGAAGCGCTGGGCCCGCGGGGTGTCGCCGGCGGTGCCATCGGCGCCCTCGGCCTGCGACGTTTCGCCGACTTCGTTGGTCCCATGATCGGCGGCATCACTGATGGCGTCGGTTGGGCGTCTCGATTTGGTCATCCGTGCCAGTCCGCGCCTCTCGAGGGTGAGTTTGTGTGGTGCCGTGCCTCTGAGGGCAAGGGATTGCCCCTTCATGACGGCGTGACAAGGGTTCACGGCTCCGTGACACAAGGGCGCCGATGATGGGTCATTGCGTTGACACTGAGGCGGTGCATTCCTATACCGCGAACACCAGGCGCTGCGACCGGCGCGCGTGAACAATTCCCATTGTCCTGTGACCTGCGCTGCGGCGAGAGCGTGGCCACGGCGAGAGGCTGACCCATGAAACGGACCTATCAACCCAGCAAATTGGTGCGCAAGCGCCGCCACGGCTTTCGTGCGCGCATGGCCACCAAAAGCGGCCGTCGCGTGATCAACGCGCGCCGCGCGAAGGGCCGCAAGTCCCTTTCGGCCTGATGGCCGATCTGCGCCAGCGCGGCGGTCGGTGAACCGCTTGAAAAAACGATCCGAGTTCAAATCCGTGGCGAACGGCCAGCGGGTGCGTTCGCCGTTTTTCACCCTCCAGGCGCTGGCCCGCAGTGATGGCGAAGGGGCACCGTCTGCCCCGCGCGTCGGCTTCACGGTGACCAAGCGAACCGGCAACGCCGTTGAGCGCAATCGCATAAAGCGTCGATTTCGGGCGTTAAGCGAGGCCCATGAGGCTGAATTTGCCCCTCACACGGACTATGTGATCGTGGCACGGCGGGCGGCGCTGGCGGCGCCCTTCGAAATCCTTGAGCGAGAGTTGGCGGGAACGCTGTCGGCGTTGGCCACCAAAGTGCAACGACCTGTCCTCGAAAAGAGAGCGTGATGGGCGACAATCGGAATATGTTCATCGCTGTGGCGCTGTCGCTCGCGGTGATCATCGCTTGGCAGTTCCTGTTCATCGAGCCCCGGATGGAGGCTGAGCGGGAAAACCAGAGACAAGCCCAGATCCGCGCCGAACAGACGGCGGTGACGCCTGGGGCCGATCCCGCAGCCGTGCCGACGCCGCAAACGGCCCAAGGCGACATTCCCGCCGCCCCTGCCGTGACGGGGACGGATGGTGTGCCGCAGCCGGCTGCCCTGCCCACCGCCCCCGGCGCGCCCACATCGCGCGATGAGGCGGTGTCGTCAGGCCAAAGGGTCACCATCGACACGCCGAAGGTGGAGGGCTCCATCAGCCTTGCCGGCGCGCGCATCGACGACCTGCGCTTGAAGGACTACCACGTCACCGTCGACCCCGAGAGCCCGACGGTGGTGCTCCTCTCCCCCGCCGGCACAGCGCACCCCTACTTCGCCGAGACGGGCTGGGTGCC
>JBCDCF010000124.1:0-8574 GCA_039182345.1 Pseudomonadota bacterium | reverse complement strand
GTCCGATCCTCTCACAAAGCTGGAGCGGGTGGGCATCATCGGGCCAGGTGGTCTTGGCAATCTTGCAAGCCGCAACCTCACCCGCGGGCGCACCTATATGCTGCCATCAGGTCAAGACCTTGCCCGGCGCATTTTGCAGCGGCTTGAACAGCGCGGCGTTTTGGGGACCGTCTATCCCGCAGGGGGCACCACGGCGGAGGACTTTGTTCTCCCCGCCGATGGCACCACGCAAAACACCCTCGGGATCGGGACCACGCCGCTGTTCTACTACATTTTGCAGGAGGCAGACCGCTTCGGTGCCGCGCACGACGCGAACAGTCCGCGCACCGAATCGACCGGCGGAGAGGCAAGCCTTGTTGCCCTCCCTGAAGCCCTCGGCCTGATGCCTGAGCGCACCGAAGCGGAAAAGGAATCCGGCACAGCCGCGACCGGTGGCGCAACCCTTGGCCCTGTGGGCGGCACCCTTGTGGGCGAGGTGCTGTTGGGGCTCCTAGATTATCACAGGGAGGCTGAGGGCTCCGGCCTCGACCTCAATACCCCGTGGCAATACCAAATCCTTGCTGAAGGGGCCCAGCCTGTCGCGGACGGGGACCTGCCGGCAATGACGGAGACCAGCGTTGGCGCCGGCGGCGTCTCGGGCCTTCGCTACCAGCTGCGCAACTTCCTGCACGATGCCGGTGTCTCGCTGCCGCCAGAGCCCATCGACGTGTGTCCCGGCCCTGCCACGCAGTTCACCGAAGGGTGCTAAGGCTCGACCGACCGGAGGACGCAGCGCAGTCGAGCGCTGCGTCTCTCCCTCTGCCTAAGGTGCGGATCGCCATGTGGTCCGGCCCGCGCAACCTCTCCACCGCCATGATGCGCAGCTTCGGCGCAAGGGCCGACTGCGGTGTGTGGGACGAGCCGTTTTATGCCGCCTACCTGAAGGAAGGCCGCATCGATCACCCCATGCGTGAGGCCGTCCTTGCCGCTCATGAGCGCGATGTGGGCAAGATCATCGCCGCCTGCCTCGGCCCTGCCCCCGGCGGCGCGCCTGTGTTTTATCAAAAGCACATGCCCCACCACATGCTTGCGGGCTTTGACGTGTCCTGGATCGATCGATGCACCAATGTGTTTCTCATCAGGGATCCTGCGCTGGTGCTGGCAAGCTACGAGGCCAAGCGCGAACGCCCCAACCTTCTCGACATCGGCGTTCAGCGTCAGCAAGAGCTGTTCGAGATGGAGGCCGAACGGCTCGGCACAGCCCCTGCCGTGCTCGACGCCACGAAGGTTGCCGAAGCGCCTGAGCGTTGCCTGACGGCCCTTTGCGAACGCATCGGGATTGCGTTCGATCCTGCGATGCTGTCCTGGCCACCCGGCCCTAAGCCTGAGGATGGCGTGTGGGCGGCCCACTGGTATGGCGCGGTGGAAAACTCCACAGGCTTTGCCCCGCCCAAAGCCGAACGCGCCTTGATGACGGACCACGCCAAGCGCCTCGCAGACAGCGCCCGTCCCTTTTACGAAGCCCTCTCCCGTCACGCCATCTAGAGAGTGAACGACCATTTCGCGCCAAATTGTGGCCTTGAACCTTCCGCCGAAACCGGGAGAACACTAAGGTCACGTCAAGAGTTCGCCTGGAGCATCGTGCGTCCGCACGGACGCAGCCAAATTGCTCTAACCGTAAGATCCAGAGCGATCCTTTCTCCGGCCAGATGCCCTTATCTGATCGGGACGCTCTAAGGGTAGGAAAGCGTCATGAAGCGCGCCATCGCCGTTTGTCTTGCCACCTTGATGGTGGTGCCGCCGGGGTTCGCCTCCCCTGCAACCACCACCGCCAACGTGAATATGCGCTCCGGGCCGACCACCAGCGCCTCCATCATGACCACCATTCCGGAAGGCACATCGGTGGACCTGAAGAACTGCGATGATTCAGGCGCCTGGTGCTCGGTCTCTTTCAACGGGGCCGATGGCTTCGTCAGCGGCCAGTATCTGCAAGAGAGCGAAGACACAGACGGTTGGCCGCGCAAGTTCTCCACCCAGGGCGGCGGCACCCTCATCCTTTACCAACCGCAGGTGACGGCGTGGGACGACTTTAAGACCATCGATGCCCTCGCCGCGGCCGAGTATGCCAAGGCGGAGTTGCAGAACCCTGTCTTCGGGGTCATCGGTTTTAAGGGCGACACCACCGCAGACTCCGTGTCCGGCGATGTGGTGATCAGCAACATCACCGTGACGGAGCTGAACTTCTCCGCCCTCAACAGGGACGACCTCTCGGCGCTCTCCGTGGCGGTCGGTCAGCTCCTTCCGACCGGTCCGCTCACCATTGCCCAGGAGCGGGTGACGGCAAGCCTTGCTGAATCGAAACGCGTGACGGACGTAGAAGGGCTTAAGGCCGACCCGCCGACCATCTTCGTGTCGCAGACGCCTGCCATCCTGGTGCAGACCAATGGCGAGGCCACCATGGCGCCGGTGGAAGGGACCGATGCGCTCCAGTTCGTGGTCAACAGCAACTGGGACATTTTGCAAACCACCGCCGACAAGACCTTCTACCTGCGCGATGAAGACTCCTGGCTCGCCTCGGGCGAACTGAAAGAAGGGTGGCAGGCGGTCACAACGTTGCCTGAAGCCATGTCCGCCCTGCCCGACGATGACAACTGGAAGGCAGCGCGCGAGGCCATTCCCGCCAAGCCCTTCGCCGATGGTGCGCCGACGGTGTATTACGCCGATGCCCCGGCAGAGCTGATCACCTTCGACGGACCACCGAAACTGGAGGACGTGCCTGGCACAGCGCTCCAGTGGGCCTCCAACACCGAGAACGACGTCTTCTTCGACACCTCCAGCCAGACTTGGTACCTCCTGTTGTCGGGCCGCTGGTTCAAGAGCACGTCGCTGGACGGGCCCTGGACGTTCACGACGCCCGACCTTCCGAGCGACTTTCAAAAGATCCCCGCCGATACGCCCTATTACAGCGTGCGTTACTCCGTGCCCGGCACATCGGAGAGCGATGAGGCGCGGCTGAAGGCCAGCATCCCCCACACCGCGCGGGTGGAGGTGGACGCCGTCTCCGCCGATGTGAGCTATGGCGGCGACCCGGACTTTAAGCCCATCGAAGGCACGTCCATGTCCTACGCCACCAACACCAACGATCAGGTGATCTTGGTGGATGGCAAGTACTACGTCCTTCAAGAGGGTGTGTGGTTTGTTGGCGATACGCCCACCGGTCCGTTCACGGTGGTGAGCGAGGTGCCTGAGGTCATCTATACCATCCCACCCACCTCGCCGGTCTATAACGTGACGTATGTGCGGGTGTATCAGACCGAGCCTGGGGCGGTGTGGTTCGGCTATACCATGGGGTATCTTGCCGGTTACCTTGCCTGGGGCACGTACGTTTACGGCACGGGCTGGCGCTATCCGCCCTACTGGGGCCCTGTGGGGCGGTATGGATGGAGGGGTTACTACCCCCGCCCCGTCACCTACGGTGTGGGCGCCTACTACAACCCGGCGCGCGGCGTTTATGGGCGCTACGGTTATGCCTACGGGCCCTATCGCGGCATTGCCGCCGGTGCGGCCTACAATCCGCGCACGGGGCGGTATGTGCGTGGCGCGGCCGTCAGCGGCCCCCTCGGCACGCGCGGCTTCGTCGCCGCCTACAACCCACGCACCAACACAGGGGCGTTCGCGCGGGGCGGCCACAATGTCTACGGCTCATGGGGAACGGCCGGTGTGAGGCGCGGGTCGGAGTGGGCGCGCGTCACAGGCGTTTCCAACACGGCGGGGGGCAGAGGTATCCGCTGGGATCGCGCAAGCGGCAACCAGGGCTTCCTGGGCGAGACGCGTCGGGGCAACGTCTATGCCGGGCGTGACGGCAACGTTTATCGCAACACCGGCGATGGCTGGCAAAAGTTCGACAATGGCGGCTGGTCGCCTGTGAACGCGCCGCGGGCGGACGATTTGCGCAACCCCGACCGCCGTCCTGCCGCAGCGCGGGATCGCAACAGGCCGGCAGCTGGGGACCGCAATAGGCCGGCAGCCGAGAACCGCAGGCCCCAAGCCAATCGACCGGCCCAAAGCCGACCCGCCCAAAACCGTGAGCGGCGCGCCAACCGTCCTGCCCAAAACAGGCCTGCTGCCAGCAGACGACAGAGCGCACCGTCCCATGTGGCGCGCGATCGCAGAGCCCGTCAGGCCGGCAACCAGAGGCGCCTGAGGACGCGGAACGTCAACCGCGCGCCCCAGCGCCAGGTGCGGCGCGACGGTGGTGGGCGGCGCGATTTCGGCGGCCGCCGCGGCGGACGTCGCCGGTAAGACACTCTGCGGCACGGCCCTCTCGGCCGTGCCACTAGAGCACAACCCGGTCAGTGAGATTCACACTGACCGGGTGATCATGGGCTTGCACCCAAAACCTGGCGCGATTGTTCTTCGCGCGGTCTGACCCAGACCGAGCGGGACATACCCTACGCGTCCTCGTCGCGCATGATGACGAAGTCAGCGCCTGTGCGGGATTCGGGGCCGGCTGAAAGGTCCGTCACCACAAGGGACGAGCCGGGGCGCATGTCTGACAGAATGGCGAGCGCCCCGGTCCAGTCATCCACCCCGATCCGTGCCAAGACCTCGGGGGCGGGTTCGCCGCCGGCGCGGTCCACATGGATCTTGTGGGCAAGCCAGGACAGGCCCTCGCCGCTCTCGTTGATGCCCATCAGCTTGTAGACGTGGTTGCCGAGCGGCCGGTCGGGATCCACAATCCTCACCGCTGACTGCCACACAGGCGCACCATCGCGCAGCATGATGGCCAGTTTGTCCGCACCGGAGACCACCATTGCCACATGGTCGGAGTCGTCCGTGGTCGCATCCGCACCGTGGTGGGATTTGCGGGCACCGGCGGCAATAGCATCGTGCGCCTCCTTCTGTGCCTCGCTGGGCAGAAGGAAGCCTGGGTGCACCACATCCTGAGGGGCACTCGACGCATCCGCGACAATGACAGGCACGCCCAGATGGGTGATCGCGAAGATCTTCTCCGAGAATCCGCGCGGCAGTCGCACACACCCGTGGGAGGCCGGATAGCCTGGAAGATGGCCGGCATGAAGGGCCACACCGCCCCAGGTCAGCCGCTGCATGTTGGGCATCGGCGCATTGTTGTAGGTGGAGGAACGATGGTCCTTGTCCTTTTGCAGGATGAGGAACACCCCCGTCGGCGTCTCGTGCCCTGGCTTGCCTGTGGAGCAGGTGGACACGCCAATCTCCACACCGTTGCGGTAGACGTGAACGGTCTGCTCAGGCAGCGAGACGATGAACACCACGGGCCCATCGGGAGACAGTTCGGGCTGCCAGACAAAGCTTCCCGGCGCCAGAGTGCTGGTGTCCACAAGCGCTGATGGGGGTGCCCGCAGGGGAACGGGCGCGGTGCCCTCGGCCCAGGCTCGCAAGGGCAGCGCTGCCGCCAAACCCACGCCGATGTGCGCCAGAACTGTGCGCCTGTCCATCATCCACCCATCTCCTTACCCACTGACCCATGCCATAGGCCGGCACCCTGCCCGCGGCACAACGATCAATTCAAGTTTTATTGGTGTAAGGTTTGGGTGAATGGCGCAGGCCGCCACGTCCCCTGCCGGCGCGCCGAGGGGACCCTCGGGCGGCGTTCAAGCGGCGGCGTGCCAGGCATCGACGGCACGCAAGGCATCGGCGAGCGTGCCGCGCTCGGCAGCGCCCACCTCTTGATTCGGCGGTTTGACGAAGGCGTGGGGAATCGCCCCCTGGTGGGCAAGGCAGGCCTTGAGGCGCGGTGTGGCGCGATAGGCCGGCGGGTTGCGGTAAATGGCAACGCTCAGAGGATAAAGCGCATCGTGAAGGCGGCGTGCGCGGGACCAGTCCTGCCCCATCGCCGCTTCGAAAAGGGCGACCACAGCGTCAGGGGCCACCGCCGCAAGGGACACTTGGCTGCCCTCCGTGCCAATCAAAAACCCTGTCAAAAGGTGCTCGTCGCCAGAGGCGAGGACGGCAACGTCGGGCCGCGCCGCTTTAAGGGTCCGCCGCACCTCCTCATAGGCGGCCACCTCCCAGCTTCCTTCTTTGATGCCGGCAACCGTTTCAATCTCAGCAAGCCTTTGCAGCGTGTCCACCGAGTAGGCCATGCGCCCCGCCAGAATGGGGGCGCGATAAAGCACCAGAGGCAGCCCCACAGCAGCAACAGCACGGTGATGGGTGAGGGCCATCTCAGCATCGTGCCCAAGGGCAAAGTGGTTCGGCGGGAAGACCAGAAGTGCATCGGCCCCGTGCCGGGCGGCGCTCTCCGCCTCCACCACGGCGGCGGCCGTCGATTCGGACGTGATGCCTGCGCACACCAGTTTGCCGCCTGCCGCGGCCCGTGCCGCCTCCACCACGATGGCCTTTTCCTCAAGGCTGAGGAAGGCGCCCTCCCCTGCGTGCCCGTTGATGAGGAGACCTTTGATCCCCCGCGACGCCATCACCCGCGACAGGTGCGCTTGAAGGGCCGCCTCGTCCACCCGCCATGCCTCATCGAGGGGACAGACGGTGGCGGCATGGACCCCGCGCAAGCGCTCAGAGGGACAAAGGCTGTCGTTCGCGGCCATGGCGCTCGCCCTTCGCTGCGGCCGGCTCAATCAGCCGGTCCATGGGAAACAGTGGCAGAGCCGGCACGCGGCCCAGGATGTGGTCGGCAAGAAGGCGGGCGATATAGGGCCCGCTGGTGTAGCCTGAGTGGACGGAGCCGATGGCGTAGGCGTCCTGATGGCCGGGGATGGCGCCTGCGACGGGAAGGGCGTCGGCCGTCTCCGCCTCGAACCCCGTCCACGCCCGCACAAGGCGCGTTTGCCCCAAGGCGGGCACGGCGTATTGGGCAAGGCGCACATTGCCGATGAGGCTGTCGGGGTCCACGTGATGGGTGTTGGCCTCGCGGTCGCCGACGCCTTGCCAGCCACCGCCAATCACCACCGTGCCGTGGCTGTACTGTTTCAGCGACAACAATCCGCTAGCGATCCCCAAGACGGTGCGCATCATGGGTGGTGCCCGTTCCGTCACCGCCAGTTGGTTGGTGAGGACTTTGATGGGAAGGTCCACACCAAGCCAGGCCGCCATCGGCTGGAGCCACACCCCTCCTGCCAGAACCACCCGCTTCGCCGCGATGACGCCGCTCACGGTGTGAATGTCGTAACCCGCACCGGTCGGCGTGACGCCCGTCACGAGGGTGTGCTCGTGAAGGGCCACCCCGGCGTCCACCAGCGCGGCGCGGTAGGCAAGGCCTGTAAGGTAGGCGTTGGCGAATCCATCCAACGTGGCGTGGGCGGCAAGGCGCACCCCATCGCCAAGCCCCGGCTCGATGGCCTTTGCCTGCTGCGGTGAGACGAGGCGGATGGGAGCGCCCGCGGCGGCACGCTTTTGCGCCCTGTCGGCAAGGATGTCCTCTTCCGCTTCGGTGAAGGCGAGCGACAGTCCCTCGCACAGAACCACCCCCACATCGTGGCCCAGCCAATCGCGGGTGGTGGCCCACATCTCGTGGGCCTTGAGGGCGTAGGGCATCAAGGCAACGCGGGTCATCTGCAGCGTCAACGTGCCTGCATTGACGCCTGACGCGCCGCGGGAGAGACCGTCGCGCTCGATAAGACCCACGCGCATGCCGCAGCGCTGGCAAAACAGCGCCGTCGTTGCCCCGTTGATGCCGCCGCCGATGACGGCAAGGTCAAGGCTCACAACGGGGCCGGCGGCGGCACGGGAATGTCCGCATAGGTGAAGTGTCCCGAAAGGGCGGCGACGCCGACGGGCCGCAAAGGCGTGCGGGGCGTGAAGCCCTCCCCAACAGGCCGGCCGAGCTTCATTGCCACCAGCGAGGCGGCGATGCCGGCACACATGCGCCCTTGGCACGGCCCCATGCCGCAGCGGGTGAAGTGCTTCATCTGGTCAAGATCGCTGGCGCCGGCATCCACCGCGGCCTCAATGTCGGCGCGCGAGACATCCTCGCACCGACACACGATGGTGGCCTTGGGGATCGCCGCCACAAGGCCCTCTGGCAGCGCCATCAACCGGCAGGAGGCATCGGCAAAGGGCCGCAGGCTGCGCTGTCGGGACAGGGCGGTCTTGGCGCGACGGCTGACGGCAGTGTCAGGCAGGGCTCCTGCGTCCAAGGCAACGGCAAGGCCGGCAAGTTCGCCTGCGTGGACGGCAGGGCGCGCGCCCCTCACCCCGGTCCCATCGCCGGCGGCGTAAAGCCCCTCAACGCTGGTGCGCCCAAAATCGTCGCACACAGTAACGAGACCACCGCGCAACGGGTCGAGGCGATGGTCCGCCCTCAGCGCCTGGGTCACCTCCACATTGGGGATCAGCCCATGGCCCACATAGAGGACATCGGCCGCTATGGTGCGTGCCTTTGCGGCAATGGGCTGGCCGTCACCATCAAGGGGCGCAATCTGCACCGCCTCAAGCCCGTCATCCCCCCCTTCAGCGAACAGGATGGCGTGGCGGCGAAACGTCGGGACCCCGGCGGCGCGAACTTTGGCGAGCCACTTGGCCCCAGTGGCAGCAAGGCCCGGCTTTGCGGCAAAGCCAAGGGCTGCCTTTGCCCATGCGCCGGTGCCGTTAAGGTCCACC
>JBCDCF010000123.1:0-8639 GCA_039182345.1 Pseudomonadota bacterium | reverse complement strand
GTGGCGAGGCGTTCACCATGGCAGCGGCCGCGGCAAAGGTGTCGGCGGCAAGACGCCTTGCCCCCTCACCGTGGACGCCTGCGCGCGCAAGGTCGTCAGCCGTCGCGCCGATGAGATCGTGGATCAAGCCGTAGACGGCTGCACTGGCGCTCGCCGCCTGCAACTCGGCCTCGCCTTCTACAGGGATGACCGGGCCGAGTTGGGAGAGGACTGTGTGGGCAATCTGGTTGTCGGGGAAGAGCGGGGTTGGACTTGCGCCGAGGCTCGCCGCGCTGATGGGCATGGCGCGCACCAAGGTCGCCTTCGGGGCAACGGTGGCAAGGCGGTCGAGGGGGACGCCTGCGCAGACCGAAATCACTGTGTGGTGCGGGCCGACGCCCGCCTCGCCCAGCGTTGCTGCCGCATCCATGGGGCGCACGGACAAGAGGATGATGGGTGCAGCACGGGCCAGCGCTTCGGCATCCTCGCAGACCGCAACGCCTCTCGCCTTGCCGATGGCCTCGCCCTGCCCGCGCCTGGTGACGGCAAGCCCCTCAGGGGGAACGCCTGCTCGTAAGAACCCATCCACCAGAAAGCGCGCCAGATGGCCCGCTCCCAACAGTCCAATCCGCTCCACGCCCGCCGCCCTTTCGTGATCTGACCTGCAATGTGGCCCGGCAATGGCGGGAGCGAAAGATCTGGCGTATCAGAGCGTCCATGACCCGCGTCAGCCAAGCCTCCCCCACACCGCCAGACAGCGATGGCGCGACCAAGGCCATTGTGGCCGCGTTCGACCTGCGCAACCTGCCCGATGCCTTTCTGGAGGACCCCTACCCCGTCTACCGCCTGTTGCGGGAGACGCAGCCCGTCCACCTGATGCCTGACGGGTCGTACTTCTTGACCCGGCACGGCGACCTTGACCGCATCTATCGCGACACCGCCACCTTCAGCTCCGACAAGACGGTGGAGTTCGCGCCTAAGTTCGGCGACACGCCCCTTTACGAGCATCACACCACAAGCCTCGTCTTCAACGATCCGCCCCTTCACACCCGTGTGCGCAAGTTGATTGCCGGTGCCCTCACCCCCCGTGCCATCGCCACCATGGAGCCCGGTCTGGTGGCGCTGGTGGACCGCCTGCTGGACGCCATGGAGGCGCGCGGCGAGGTGGACCTTATCGCCGACTTCGCCTCCGCCATTCCCGTGGAGATCATCGGCAACCTCCTGGCTGTTCCGGAGGCCGACAGGGGGCCTTTGCGGGACTGGTCGCTGGCCATTCTGGGCGCCCTCGAGCCGAGCCTGACGCCGCAGCAGGAGGAACGTGGCAACCGCGCCGTCACCGAGTTCTGCGCCTATCTGCGCACCCTGGTGGCGGACCGCAGACGCTCACCCGGCGACCCTGACAAGGACGTTCTGACGCGCCTGATTGTGGGCGACGGGGCCGACAGGCTGGACGAACGGCAGCTCCTTCACAACTGCATCTTCCTCCTCAATGCCGGGCACGAGACCACCACCAACCTGATCGGCAATGCCTTGGAGGCGCTGTGGCGCTTTCCGGACGAGAAGGCGCGGCTGGTGGCTGAGCCCGACCTCATCAAGCCCGCTATTGAAGAGGTGCTGCGGTTTGAAAGCTCCAACCAGCTCGGCAACAGGCGCTGCCTGGCCGCTTGCGAGATCGGCGGCGTGCCCCTTGAAGCCGGAACGCTCCTGACCCTTTGCATTGGTGCAGCAAACCGCGACCCTGCCGTGTTTGCCGCGCCCGAGGTGTTCGACATTTCCCGCCGGCCCAACAGGCATCTTGCCTTTGCTGCAGGCCCCCACGCCTGCGCCGGCCTTTCCCTTGCCCGCCTTGAGGGGCAGGTGGCCATCGGCCGCTTTCTGGCGCGGTTTGCGAACTACACCATCACAGCGCGCACGCGGGGGATGCGTGCCCGCTTCCGTGGTTTTGCCGCGTTGCACGCAACGGTTCGCTAAGAGGGCCGAGGAACCGTCGATGCCAAGGGTCTTCATGCTCCACGCGATCACGCGCGACAGGCACGATTTTGCCGACCTTGCCGGCCGGCTTGAGGGCGCCGAGGCGCTGCCTCTGGATCATATCGGCCATGGCGATGCGCCCCGCGGCCCGCTTTATCGCGTGCCTGACTATGCCACAGCGATCGCGCCCAGTATGGCGCAAGGGGACGTGATCTTCGGCCACTCCCTCGGCGGACTGGTGGCGCTCTATCTGGCGGGCAAGCGGCCAGGATTTTTGCGCGCCGTCGTCTTGGAAGACCCGCCGCTGTTTGATTCGCGCATGCCCAGAATGGCCGACTCTCCTTACCTAAAGGGCTTTGCCGCCCTCAAAGCGTTGATGGGGCGCCATCCGGACTACGGCGAGGCAGACTGGGCGCGCCGTGTCGCCGAATGGCCGTCGGGCCATGGCGATCTCACCATCAAGCAAGCCATGGGTGATGACGGCGTTGCCCGCCGCGCCATGCAAATCGCAAAGTTTGATCGCAAGGCGCTGGATGCCCCCATGGACGGCACGCTCAATGATGGGTTCGACGTCTTCAACGCCATCCGGTCGTGCCAATGCCCCGTTCACATCCTTGCAGGCGTAGAGGCGCAAGGGTCAGCGCTTTCCCCCGCCGACCTGACTTTGCTGGCGCTGGAACGGAACGTCACCGTCACATCCATTGCGTCGGAAGGGCACTACATCCATGAGATGTGCCCTGATGTTTGCCTCGCCGCCCTTCGCCCGGCCTTGTCGTGACGCGTACCCTGTGAGGCTGCAGCCATGAACGGGGCTGTGATGGCGCGCATGGACGCGACTGCCTGGGCCATGCTCCTGGTGCTGTCGCTCCTGTGGGGCTCGTCCTTCGTATTCGTCGAGGTGATCCTCACCGAACTCCCCGTCTTCACCCTGGTCGCCTTGCGGGTGATGACGGCCGCGGCCGCGCTTTGGATTGTGGCGTTCGCTGTGGGTGCGAAGCTGCCGCGGTCCCCGTCCATGTGGCTAGCGTTCTTCCTCATGGGCATTTTCAACAATGCCGTGCCGTTCAGCCTGATCGTGTGGGGGCAGACGAGCATCAGTGCAGGGCTCGCGGCCATCTTGAACGCAACGACCCCCCTTTTCACCGCCCTCCTTGCCGGGATGCTCCTGTCTGACGAGCGTCTCACCACCGCAAAGGTGACGGGGATTTGCCTCGGGGTGCTGGGCGTTGCTGTGATGATCGGCCCTGCGGCCATCCTGTCGGCAGGGGGCGCCGTTCTGGCTCAGCTTGCCGTCGTCGGGGCGGCGCTGTCCTACGGCTTTTCCGCCGTCTATGGCAGACGGTTCAAGGGTCTGGGCGTTTCTCCTTTGGTGATTGCGGCGGGCCAGGCGAGCATGTCGGCCGCCATCCTCTTGCCCATCGCGTTGGTGGTGGATCAGCCGTTTGCGCTCCCCATGCCCTCAACGGGTGTGTGGCTGTCCGTCCTTGCCAACGGGGTCCTCAGCACCGCCCTTGCCTACATCTTGTACTTTGCGATTTTGGCACGGTCCGGAGCCACCAACGTGGCGCTGGTGACGGTGCTTGTGCCTGTCGTTGCCGTCCTCCTTGGTGCGGCCACCCTTGGCGAAGCCGTCACGCTGGAGCAGCTTTTGGGCATGGCGTTGATTGCGCTCGGCTTTGCCGTCATCGACGGGCGGATGATGTCGGCCCTTTGGGGCGCCAGGCGTTTGCCCCGGCGCGGCTGACCCAGCGTTCCGCCTGGCACTGTGGGTGCGGCCAATGCCCGCCGCACGCCACGGCACCAGCCCCGCGCAACCCCTTCACGCTAACGATTGTGCCGATGGGCCGGTGAGGCGCACCGTGTGTGCCCCGAGCGCCCGGCCGCCGCTTCTTGGCGGCTTTGTGAAGGGGATCTGGGTCATGGGCACGTGGGCGCGCAAACCCTTGCAAGGCGTGGTGGCAATGGCGGCAACGGTGCCCCTTGCGGTGGCCGGCCTGCCATCCGCCGCCGGCGTCGCGTCCACCCCGCCGCCCCTCTCCCTCATTGACGATGTGTTCATTGCCAAGCTGCGCGCGGTGGTGGAGACCGACATTGTGAGATTGTCTTTGGTCGACCAGAACCGCCGCTACGGCGATCTCGACCAGGAGGACATCATCGCCCTTGATGAGCGCTGGCGAAGCGAGCGTGAGGCGCCCAAAAAGCCGATGATCGCCGCCACACTCTCCAACCCGCTGTCGGCCTACCTCACCCGCATCCAGGCCCACTCCATCGGCCTCTTTACCGAGATTTTTGTGATGGACGCGAAGGGTCTCAACGTGGGCCAAAGCAACATTACGTCCGACTATTGGCAGGGCGATGAAGCCAAGTGGCAGAAGACTGTGCCTGCCGGCGTCGGCGCCGTTTTCGTGGACGCGGCTGAGTATCACGACGCCAGCGATACCTGGCGCGCCCAGGTGAACCTTGCCATTGCCGATGAGAACGGCCGCAAGGCGGCAGGCGCCGTCACCTTCGAGGTCAATCTCACCGAACTTGCGCGACGGAGCCGTTAATCATGGGCTCACTTTCCATCTCCCAGAAGGTGCTGTTGCCGTTTGTGGCCGTGGCGTTGATGCTGCTATTGGCCGCCGGAGCGCTGATCTACCAGACCCAACAGGTGGTTCACGCGGTGGAGCGCAGCGCCGCCATTGCCGACACCTGGGGCGTGATTTCCACCTACCGCAGTGCCGCCAAGGAAGCGCGCACGGCGATGATGGCGCTGACCCAGTCAGGCGACCTTGCCTATCTTGATGCCCATGCTGCGGCGGTGGCCGAAGCGCGCGAACGGCGAAGCGCCCTCAACGCAGGTGTTGGCGCTGTCGACCACACCGCTCTTGCCGCGGCGGACACAGCGTTCGAGACCTGGCTTGCCGACATTGCCACACGTCAGCGTGCCTTCATCGACGACCCCGCCACGGTGGATATTGCCCGCTTCCTGGAGACCTCGCAGGAAAACACCGCCCACTGGGAGGCCATGCAGGCCGGCTTCGCCACCATCGTGAACGGCCTCTTGGAGGCTCAGGCCAACGCCGGCGCCTCACAGGTGACGAACCTCACCATCATGCGGCTGTTGATTGGGCTGACCTGTGTCATCGTCCTTGTGGTGACGGTGGCGGTGGTGGTCCTCGTCAGGAAGACCGTTGCCGCGCCGTTGTTGAACCTTGCCAAGGTGACCGAGGCGCTGAGCGAGCGCAATTGGAGTGTGGCAATCCCGCCCGCCAACGCCCGCGATGAGGTGGGCCGCATGTCCCGCGCCCTCAAAGTCTTCAGGGATGACGGGCTGGCCTACGAAAACGCTGAGGCGGAACGCCGCGAGGAGGCGGCCAAGCAGGTCGCCCGCGCGCGAAAAGTGCAAAAGGCGGTGGCCAGCTTCCGCAAGGACGCCTCCACCTTACTGGGCGAGCTTGATGGTGCCGGCGGCCGCCTTGGCGATGCTGCAAACACCCTCGGTGCCGTCTCTTCCACCAGCCATGACTTCACGCGTGATGTCTCGCGCGCTGCCAACGCCACAGGAGAGAGCGTGCAGCACGTTGCCGCGGCCATCGACCAGATGTCGAGCTCTGTGAAGGAGATCAGCGGCCAAGTGCAGTCCGTCTCCACCCTCAGTCATGAGACCTACAGGTCCTCCCAAGAGGCGGTGGAGCGGGTGAACGGGCTGAAATCCCTGTCGGAAAGAATCCATGAGGTGATTGGCCTCATCAATGGCATTGCCGGTCAGATCGACCTTCTGGCGCTGAATGCCACCATCGAAGCTGCCCGCGCCGGTGAGGCAGGCAAGGGCTTTGCGGTGGTTGCCCAACAGGTCAAACAGCTGTCTGACCGCACATCCAAGGCCACCGAGGACATCACCGGCGTCATCGACGAAATCACCTCTGAGGTGGGCAATGTGGTGGACATCATCACCAATATCGGTGCGTCCATCGATGGGGTGAAGGCAAGTTCTGCCACCGTTGCCGCGGCGGTGGAGCAGCAAAGCTCCGCCATCGACGAGATCGCCCACAACGTCAACGCCGTCTCCACGGAGACCACCCATGTGGCCGAAAACGTTGTGAAGGTTGAGACCAAGGTGGGCGAGACGAGGGATGTGGCGGACCGCGTCAACGCCTTGTCGGAAGGGGTCAAAACCTGCGGGCAGGCCCTTGGCGGCGCCATTGACACCTTCATCGGCAGCGTGTCGGCCGACCGCGCGAAGGCCCGCTCGGCCTGACCCGCATATGCCCGTGCGCCCGTGCCGCTGGTATGGCGCCGGGCGCTCCCGCCAGGCCAGGCGCCAGATGATGACGGCGCAGCCGGCTGGTGCAGGTGGCGCGAAAAAAATCGCGCACCTGCCATCCTCACAAGGGGGACGACGCGGCGTTGCGCCCTATAAAGGCCTATGCTATCGCCGCCGAAGACGCTGACACGGCATCCGCCGTGCGCGCCTTCATTGAGAAAGAGCCGCCCACTTGGCAGACGTTGAAACATCCGGTGTGGCCGAACGCTACGCCTCCGCTTTGTTCGAATTGGCGCAGGAATCCAATGCGCTGAACGACGTGGAAGACGGCGTTGCCACCATGCGCGCCCTCATCGCCGAGAGCGATGACCTGAAGCGCCTGATCGAAAACCCGCTGTTTGGTGCGGACGATCAGATCCGCGCGCTGGGCGCCGTCATGGACAAGGCCGAGGTCAAAGGCCTCACCGCCAACTTCATGAAGCTTTTGGCCAAGAACAGGCGGCTTTTCGCTGCGCCTGGGATCTTGAAGCGGTTCGAGCAGATGATGGCAGAGCACCGCGGCGAGGTGATTGCCGTGGTCACCAGCGCAGAGCCTTTGTCGTCAAGCCACGTTGCCGCCCTCAAAGAAATCCTCGCCGACAAGGTAGGCGGCACGGTGAAGCTTGAACAGCACGTGGACCCGTCCCTTATCGGCGGCCTCATCGTGCGCCTTGGCTCACAAATGATCGACACAAGCGTGCGCACCCGCCTTGAAGGCTTGCGCAATGCCATGAAGGAAGCCGCATAAGATGGACGTCCGTGCCGCCGAGATCTCGGCCATCCTCAAGGACCAGATTAAGAATTTCGGCCAGGAGGTCGAAGTTTCCGAAGTGGGCCAGGTGCTGTCCATTGGTGACGGCATCGCCCGTGTCTACGGCCTCGACAAGGTGCAAGCGGGCGAGCTGGTGGAGTTCCCCGGCGGCATCCGCGGCATGGCGCTGAACCTTGAAGTGGACAATGTGGGCGTGGTGGTCTTCGGCGACGACCGCGGCATTAAGGAAGGCGACACCGTCAAGCGGACCGGCGCCATCGTCGACGCCCCGGTGGGCAAGGGCCTCCTCGGCCGCGTGGTGGACGCCCTCGGCAACCCCATTGACGGCAAAGGCCCCATCGACGCTGCCGAGCGCCGCCGTGTGGACGTGAAGGCCCCTGGCATCATTCCGCGCAAGTCCGTGCATGAGCCCATGTCCACGGGCCTGAAGGCCATCGACGCGCTGATCCCCATCGGCCGCGGCCAGCGCGAGCTGATCATCGGCGACCGTCAGACCGGCAAGACCGCCATCATCCTCGACACCTTCCTCAACCAGAAGCCTTTGCACGAAGCGGGATCTGAGAGCGACAAGCTCTACTGCATCTACGTGGCTGTGGGCCAAAAGCGCTCCACCGTCGCCCAGTTCGTGAAGGTGCTGGAAGAAAACGGCGCTCTGGAATACTCCATCGTCATTGCGGCGACGGCGTCCGACCCTGCGCCCATGCAGTTCCTGGCACCCTTCACCGGCTGCGCCATGGGCGAGTACTTCCGCGACAACGCCATGCACGCGGTGATCGGTTACGATGACCTCTCCAAGCAGGCCGTCGCCTACCGCCAGATGTCGCTGCTTCTGCGCCGTCCTCCCGGCCGCGAAGCCTATCCCGGCGACGTGTTTTACCTCCACTCCCGCCTGCTTGAGCGTGCGGCGAAGATGGGCGATGATCACGGCAACGGCTCCCTGACGGCCCTTCCCGTCATCGAGACGCAGGCCAACGACGTGTCGGCCTACATTCCCACCAACGTCATCTCCATCACCGACGGTCAGATCTTCCTTGAGACGGACCTCTTTTACCAGGGCATCCGTCCTGCGGTGAACGTGGGTCTTTCGGTGTCGCGCGTGGGCTCTTCGGCACAGATCAAGGCCATGAAGCAGGTGGCCGGTAAGATTAAGGGTGAGCTTGCCCAGTATCGCGAGATGGCCGCCTTCGCCCAGTTCGGCTCCGACCTTGATGCCTCCACGCAGCGCATGTTGGCCCGTGGTTCGCGTCTGACGGAGTTGTTGAAGCAGCCGCAATTCTCGCCGCTGACAACGCCCGAACAGGTGGCCGTCATCTATGCCGGCGTGAACGGTTACCTGGACCAGGTGGCCGTGGACCGTGTGGGTGAATATGAAGAGGGGCTGCTGCGCCTCATGCGCTCCCAGCACAAGGACGTCCTTGACGGGATCTTCCGGGAGAAGCAACTCACCGACGAGCTTGGCGCCAAGCTGAAATCTGCGGTGGAGAGCTACACCAAGTCTTTTGTCGCCCACGAAGACAAGCAAGCCGCGTAAGCGATTGACCGGCGCTGCCCTTATGCAGCGCCGTCCGCCCGAACCGACCCTCTTCTAGATCCGGAGCCCATGCCCTCGCTCAAGGACCTGAAAGTCCG
>JBCDCF010000122.1:0-8672 GCA_039182345.1 Pseudomonadota bacterium | reverse complement strand
TCAGCCGCGCCTTTTTCTGTTGGCGCTGCAGGTCCTCCAGTAAAGGCGCCGCCGTCACCGTGTCGGGAATGGCGCCCACATCATTGCCCAGCAAGATTTTCTGCTCGACGATGCGCCACAGGAGGGAATCGCCAAACAACAGCGTGGCAATCACCGCCTCGCGATACTCCTCAAACCCCGGTTGCGGGCGGCCGCGCACGGCCGCAAGACCAACAGCAAGGCGCTCGGTCTCAATCAGCGAGGCGGTGGAGACCATGTGCCCCTCCTTGCGCAGGGCCTTTGCGATTGTGCCGATCCAGACCGTTCCCTGATCCCGGCCGCGGGCCTGCCACAGGTGCTTGCACCAGCCGGGCGCGGCAACGCCTGCCCCATAGCCGCTGGCATAGGCCAACCGGGGCGAAGTCCACGGCGCCCATGTGGCCGCAGTCTTTGCTTTGGGCGGGCTTTTCAGGAGGGCCTTGTCCTCTGCCGCGGTGTGCCGTGCCTTCAACGCCGGCACATGCCACGCCCCGCAAACCACAGCCACTGTCCCCGTGCGGGCCTTGGCCGACTTTGCGATCTCAAGGCGCATGTGTGCCTCGCGGGCCGCCTCCAGCTGTGGCAACCCAGCCTCGCCTTCGCGCAAGGCGGCCATGGCGTCCGCCACAGCGGCAAAGATGGGGCCGGTGTCGGGGTTCTCTTCAATCACATCACGCCACCAGCTCTCACCGTCCTCATAGCCGGCAGCGTCGGCAAGAACGCCGATAGGGTCGCGGGCAATCCTCTCCTGAAGGGTCAGGCCGGTGCCTTCTGTGGGCAAGGTCGGCCCCACCGTCCCGTCTTCCTCGCCCGGCTCATCCACCGGGAAGCGCCAGGCCACAGAGAGGTCGATGAAGCGCACAGGCACAGCGTTCCTCACCGCCCAAACCACCGCCTGATACTCAGGCGAGAAGATGGCAAAGGGCCAAAAGGAGGCGCGTTCAGGCGCATCCTTTTCATAGGCAAGGAGGGCGACCGGCAGCACCATCTCATCGTGCGCCAAGAGCGGGAGTTGGTCAGAAAGGTCCGCAGGCCCCTCCACCAAGACTTCGCAAGGGCAAAGCGCCTCCAGTGCTTCCACCTACCGGCGCGCGGAGCCAGGGCCGTGGTGGCGAATGCCGAAATATTCGACCGCAGCCGCCATCAGATGAGGTCGGTGAGGGCGCTATAGTAGTCTGAATATTCACGCCGGCTCTTCAGCACCGTTTCAAGGTATTCCTCAAGCACCGCCTTATCCTGCACAGGGTCTTTGACGATGGCCCCCAACACGGGTGCCGCCAGCCCATCGGCGGACAACTCGCCGCCATTGAAGAAGGCGGCGTGGGACAGGCCCCCCACCATCACCGCAATGGCCTCCGCCGTGGACAAGGAACCCGACGGCGACTTCAGCGTGGCTTTGCCGTCCAGCGTCTCACCGCCACGCAGCTCGCGGAAGATGGCAAGAACGCGCGTCACCTCCTCCGCCACGTTCTTCGGCGCAGGCAGTTCCAGGGACGCGGCCATCTCCCCCACCCGCTTGGAGACAATGGCAATCTCCTCGTCCATGTCATCGGGCAGCGGCAGGACGACGACGTTGAAGCGGCGCTTCAGGGCGGCCGACAACTCGTTCACCCCCTTGTCGCGGTCGTTCGCCGTTGCAATGACGTTAAAGCCGCGGGCGGCATAGACCGCATCGTTCAACTCAGGAATCGGCAGCATCTTCTCCGACAGGACGGTGATCAACGTGTCCTGAACGTCCGAGCCCATGCGCGTCAGCTCTTCCAACCGGCAGATCTTGCCCTCTTCCATGGACCGGAACAGAGGCGTCGGCACAAGCGCCTCCCGCGACGGCCCCTTCGCCAGAAGCTGCGCGTAGTTCCAGGAATAGCGGACCTGGTTCTCGTCCGTTCCCGCCGTGCATTGGATGACCCGTGTGGAGTCCCCAGACACAGCGGCGGCGATGTGCTCCGACACCCAGGACTTTGCCGTCCCGGGAACGCCCAGCAACAGCAGCGCCCTGTCGGTGGCAAGGGTGGCGACGGCAGTCTCGATGAGGCGGCGGTTGCCCACATATTTGGGGGTGATCGTCGTCTTCCCCGCCTTGCCGCCCATCACGTAGGTGACGGCGGCCTGGGGCGACAGCGCCCAGCCCTTCGGCTTTTGGCCCTTGTCGCTGGCCTTCAGCGCCTTCAACTCGGCGCCGTAAATCTCTTCTGCGGGGAGGCGAAGCTTGTCGGTCACGGCGGCCAGTCCTGTCAAAGCGCGGCGTTGAGGCGAAGAAGGGTCAGCCGCGGGTCGGCCGGCATCATCCCAAGGTCAATGAAAAGGTCGATGATCCGTTGCGCCTCCTCGCGGTCGGCAATGTAGGCAAGGTTCATCAAACCCATCTGCAGCATGTGCTCCAGCGCCGTGTTTTCGTCAGCTAGAACATCGCACAGCTGCATGAAGGGTGGCGCCTGCTCAATCACGTCGAACGGCAGCGTTCCTGGCACGGGGTCCAGAAGGTTGAGTGTGGCGGTCAGCGTCATCTCATCAATGTCGATGACAGGCTTGGCAAAGGCCAAACGCTGATCGGCCGGCAAGCGACCGATCAGCCCCAGTTGGTGCATGTGGTTCTTAGAGGCCTTCAGCCGGCGCGCCAGAAAAACCTGCACATCCTCATCGGTCGCAGACCGTTCGACCACGTGGCCGATGTCCAACAGATCCTCATCGAAGTCCCAGCCGTTCACGAACTCGCCCGCCGTGATGCCGAGTGCCTTCGCCAAACCGTCGAGCGAGAAGGACCGAACCAGCTTGGATCGGCGGCGGGACTGGGCATCGCTCTTCAAAGGTGTGGCTGTCACGACAACCCGTGCCCGACGCCCCTTCCTGCGGCTGACTTTGAAGAAAGCCGCGAGCTCGGCCACCCTGTCAGGGTCCTCTTCGCCAGTCTCAAGACTGGCCCCAGACCCCAGCCGCGACAACAGTTCGCGTGCATTGCCCGCAGCAATGTCCTGCCCTCGGGCGATCGTGGAGAGGAGCGGCCCGTCGGCCTCGCTCAGCCCATGGGTAAGGATCGGAACAAGCTTGAGTTTTTCCTTGGGCGGGACGGCAGAAACGACGGCAGCCAGGACCTCGCGCGCCGCGTCCGGATCGGCCTTTCGCATGGCCAAGAGCGCGCGGTGTCGCTCGCTCGGCCGCCAATCCTTCCAATTGTCAGCCGTGATTGTGTGAACGCTGCCAGCTGCATCCACCATCGATACCCAATCCCCCCAAGGCGCGTAGACGTCCGGAATCTGGTCATCGCCAGGCTTGGGCATCCAGTCGATGGGGGAGACCACGAACCCGCGTGCCGCCACCAGCGAGATAATGCTGGATTTGACGATGTTCTTGGTGCCCAAGGCCCGCCGCAGAAGGAGGCGCGCGCTGTCAGGGATCAACGGCAATGGCAAGGTCGGCAGGAGCGGCCGCTCGGCAAGCTCGCCACCCGGCTGAGGGCGCGTGGCAAGGCGCGTGAATTGCCCCGTCAGCGCCAGGAGCGACAAGTCCGGCGCTTCCTCGCCAACCACCCCCCGCCATGCCTGAGGGCAGGCGGAAACGGCGCTCCCACCCGTCATCCAGCGCGCCTTCAGGGTGTCGATCTCCTCGTCGAGCTCACGCACCCTCCACCACCTTTCCCCACCGGCTGGTGGAGGACAAGATGGACAGGCGCATCCCGTCCCAAAGGGCTGTGGAGCGCTCAAGCACCATACCGAGGACAGCGTCGGGCGGCACGTCCGCCAGAGGCAGGGTCAGCTGCCCGTCGCTGGCGCGCCACCAGGCCCGTGTCTTGGCTGACATCACCACGCGGCCCTCTGGCAGCAGAACGGGGGTCACCGTCTCCCAGGGCGCAAGGGTCTCCAGCTGCGCGGCGGAGGCCAAAGGGTCGTCAGGCGGCGCCGGCCATGGCACAGGGTCGGCAACGGCGGCCCGCTCGGCAATCACCGCGCGCAACGGTGCGCACGACGGGTAGTAGACCACCTCGCCTCGAAACTGTTCGCCCACGGCAAAGGCCGAGCCGCGCCGTCCAGCGCTCGCCGGAAAGAAGTCGAGCAACAGCGCAAAGGCCGGCGCCCCGCCATCACAGTTCAACAGCCACGTGGCTTGGCTCACAAGCCCGTCCCGCCGGGTCCTTGTGCGCTCACCCACCACTTCCCAGCGCGCGTGGACTCTGAGGGCGTTGGCGTCCGCCACCACCGTCTCGCGCGCCTCCGCGCTCGCGACCGTGCGATAGAGCCCGGGGTCCTTGGGATTGGCGCGGAACGCCCGTGCCAAGAGCACCAGTTTGCCAAGGTGGGAGATCAGCCCGTCCACGCGCTCAGCGCTTGGCAGGCGCGCCACGTCGTCGGGGATCTCGTCCAGCCTGCCGGCAAGGGCCGTGGCCTTGCCGTCCACCATGCGCGCGGCAATGGCCCTACAGCGCGGTGTAAGGTCCGCCAACAGGCCGGACAGCCCTGTGCTAAGCTGGTCGGCAATCCACGTCTCCAGATCGTCCATCGCCCCCAACAGCGCCGCTTCGGTCTCTTCCGCGCGCTTTTTTGCGGCGGCCAGCGCACGCGCTTCGGCTTTGGGGTCCTTGGCCTTTTGCGCCTCAGGGATCTTGGCCGCCGAGAGCGATTTGCCGGCTGCGGACGCCTGAGCCTTGGCAGCACCCCCGGCAGGTTTGCGGCGACGGCCCATCCAGTCGGCCACCCAGTCAGGCGTCTCGCCAGGCGCAAAGGCATCCGCACCGTCGGCGAACATCCACATCAGCGCCAACACATGCTTGCAGGGGAATTTGCGGGACGGACAGGTACAGGTGTAGCCGTGGTCGTTGGCGTCAAACACCACGCGGTAGGGGTTTGCGCCCGACCCCTGACACTCACCCCAGACAAGCCCTGCGGCCTCGGCCACCTGCCGCACGGGCCATTTGGCAGGCTTCATCAAGGTGTTGGCGGCCCGCAGCGAGGCTTGATCGGGCGCAAGGGACGCCACCGTCTCCTGGCTCAACGCCATGGCAAAGGCTTCACGAACGAACCCTCGAGACACACACCCATGCCCGTTAAGTGAGGGCTCCCCACCAATCGTCAACCACGCCGCTTACACCGCCGGCAACACCACGCCATCGCCCTCCGGAAGCGCCCCGTCGTTGCCACCACAACGGGCGCGCATGGCAAGGGCGGAGGCGCGCACGGCATCGGAAAACTCCACCAAGCGGTCCGACAGGGGACTCGTCTCCCGCCACACCAGGCCGATGGTGCGTTTGGGGCCAGGTTGACCCAGCCGCGCAAGGCACACATCGGCCGACCGGGTCTCCACAGGGACCGCCATTTCCGGGATCAGCGTGATGCCAAGTCCCGCGCTCACCATCTGCACGAGGGTGGACAAGGAGCTTGCGTCAAGCACATCGCGCGGCCGCGCTGCGGGCTTGCAAAAGGCCAGCGCCTGATCGCGAAAGCAGTGCCCCTCTTCAAGCAGGAGTAGGCGCATCTGCGGCAGCGTCTCCACCGAAGGCACAGGCGCGTCGGACTGGTCGCTGGGGCGCACCAGCAAAAAATCCTCCTCAAACAGGGCGCGCTCGGCAAGGGAGGGCTCCGAGATGGGAAGCGCCAAGATCGCTGCGTCCAAGGCGCCGTCGGCAAGCTCCTTCACCAAACGGTCCGTGGTGGTCTCGCGCACCCGCAGATCCAGCGCCGGGTAGGTGGTGGCAAGGTCCCCCATCATGGCGGGCAGAAGGTAAGGGCCGATTGTGGGGATGATGCCGAGGCGCAGCCTCTCAAGCTGGCCTTCGCGGGACACGCGGGCAAGGTCGGTCAACTCATCCACCGCCCGCAGGATGGGTGCCACGCGCACCGCAAACGCTTCGCCGAAGGCCGTCAGGTGGACCTGGCGCGTGCTGCGTTCGAACAAGGGGACGCCGAGGCCGTCCTCAAGCTCGCGGATCTGCATGGACAGTGCCGGTTGGCTGATGGCGCAATTCTCGGCCGCCCGACCGAAATGGCCCTGTTCCGCCAGGGCTTTGAAGTAGCGAAGCTGCTTGAGCGTGAGATTATTCATAAGCCCAGTTTATCGGAAAAATCAACAGAGACAATTTCCCCTAATCGATTGCGCCTGATAATCATTCTAAAGCGGGCTGCGGAGCGGCGTTTCAGGACCCCCAGACCGCGACGCCACAACACCCTAACGCCACAACGAGATGGCCCCTATGGGGGCTGTGAGACCGCCCCGAGGGGCTGCGATCGGAGGAGATGATGAACGAAGCCGTCTCACCAGAGGGCCTATGCCCCGTCATGCACACACGGTTCGGCGCGCGCTCGAACCGCGACTGGTGGCCCAATCAGCTCAACGTGCGGATTTTGCACCAGAATTCGCCGGCCGCCGATCCCATGGGTCCGGACTTTGATTACGCCGAAGCCTTCAACAAGGTGGACTACAAGGCCCTGAAGGACGACCTTTACGCCCTGATGACCGACAGCCAGGAATGGTGGCCTGCCGACTACGGCCACTATGGCGGCTTTTTCATCCGCATGGCCTGGCACAGCGCAGGCACCTACCGCACCGCCGACGGTCGCGGCGGCGCCACCTCCGGCACCCAGCGCTTTGCCCCCCTCAACAGCTGGCCCGACAACGGCAACCTCGACAAGGCGCGCCGCCTCCTGTGGCCCATCAAGCAGAAATACGGCGACGGCATCTCCTGGGCCGACCTCATGATCCTTGCCGGCAACGCTGCGCTTGAATCCATGGGCTTCAAGACCTTCGGCTTCGGCGGCGGCCGTGTGGACGTGTTCGAGCCTGAGGAAGACATCTACTGGGGCTCCGAGACCGAGTGGCTTGCCACCAGCGACAAGCCCGGCAGCCGCTACTCAGGTGACCGCTTCCTGGAAAACCCCCTCGCCGCAGTGCAGATGGGCCTCATCTACGTCAACCCTGAAGGGCCTGACGGCAACCCGGACCCCATCGCATCCGGCCGCGACATTCGCGAAACGTTCGGCCGCATGGCCATGAATGATGAAGAGACCGTCGCCCTTGTTGCCGGCGGCCACACTTTCGGCAAGTGCCACGGGGCAGGCGATGCAGGCCTTGTGGTCGCTGACCCTGAAGCAAGCCCCCTGCAAGCCCAAGGTCTTGGCTGGGCCAACAGCTTTGAAAGCGGCATGGGCGTTCACGCCACCACCAGCGGCATCGAAGGGCCTTGGACCCCCAACCCCACACAGTGGGACATGGGCTACTTCCACATGCTGTTCGACTATGAGTGGGAGCTGACCAAGAGCCCTGCAGGCGCCAACCAGTGGCATCCCAAGAACCCCGCCCCTGAGGACATGGCCCCCCAGGTGGACGGGTCTGGCGAGCGCGTCACCACCATCATGACCACGGCCGATATGGCCATTCGCATGGACCCCATCTACGGGCCCATCTCCAAGCGCTTTCGCGACAACCCTGAGGAGTTCGCCGACGCCTTTGCCCGCGCCTGGTTCAAGCTGACCCACCGCGACATGGGCCCGCGCGTGCGCTATCTCGGCCCTGAAGTGCCTGACGAAGAGCTGATCTGGCAGGACCCCGTTCCGGCCGTCGATCATCCTCTCGTGGACGATCAGGACGTTGCGGCGCTGAAGGACAAGATCCTGTCCTCAGGCCTCACCATCCCCGCGCTTGCGGCCACCGCCTGGGGGTCTGCCTCGTCCTTCCGCAACTCCGACAAACGGGGCGGCGCCAACGGTGCGCGCATCCGCTTTGCGCCCATGAAGGACTGGGCGGCCAACGAGCCGGAGCAGCTTGCCAAGGTTCTCAAAACCCTTGAAGGCATCAAGGCGGACTTCGACGCCTCGGCCTCAGGCGGCAAGACGATCTCCCTGGCCGACCTCATTGTCCTTGGCGGTGCTGCGGCTGTGGAGAAGGCGGCAAAGGCCGGCGGTCATGACATCACCGTCCCCTTCACCCCGGGCCGGACTGATGCCACGCAGGAGCAGACCGACGGCGATTCCTTCGAGCCGATGGAGCCCGAGGCCGACGGCTTCCGCAACTACATCAAGCCAAACCTGTCAGTCTCCGCTGAGGAGATGCTCATCGACAAGGCCCAGCTCCTTGCGCTGACGGCCCCTGAGATGACCGTCCTCGTCGGCGGCATGCGTATGCTCGGCGCCAACCATGGCGGCACCAAGCACGGCGTCTTCACCGACAAGCCGGAAACGCTCAGCAACGACTTCTTCGTCAACCTTCTCGACATGGGGACCGTGTGGACCCCCACCAATGACGACGAGGAAGAGTTCGAGGGCCGCGACCGCACCTCAGGCGATCTGAAGTGGACCGCCTCGCGGGTGGACCTTGTGTTCGGCTCCAACTCGCAGCTGCGGGCGCTGGCCGAGGTCTATGGCCAGGACAAGGCGGAGAAGAAGTTCGTGAAGGACTTCGTCGCCGCCTGGACGAAGGTCATGAACGCGGACCGCTTCGAGCTGGCCTAACCTGAACCGACAGGCGGTGCCTCCCCGCCGCCTGTCCGACTGTGCCGGCACGCCCCAACAGGCGTCGCCGGCACAGTTGCGTTTGGGGCCGGTGTCAGGCGCCTTGGGGCTCTGCGGGGTCGCCAGGAGGGCCAGCGGCCCCACGCCTGTGCGCAGCAGCGCTGGCGCCCGAAGTGGCGCCATTGGTCTTGCTCACGCTCCAGTGCTTCTGGCCGTGAT
>JBCDCF010000121.1:0-8685 GCA_039182345.1 Pseudomonadota bacterium | reverse complement strand
GCAATGGTGCGCCCCAGTTCCGGCTCGGCGAGGGGACGGTGGGCAATGGCGGGGTGATCGTCCCGCGGCAGTGCCAACCCTGGCAAAGCGGTCACGCCGAGGCCCTGCTGAACGTAGCCGTTGACGGTGGCAAGGTTGGAAAGCTCCGCCGTCACATCCAAACTTGCGTGGCCGAGCAGGACAACGCTGTCCACAATCTCGCGGATCCCCGTGTCAGGGGTCATGGCGATGAACGGGTAGTCCGACAGCGCGCCCCAAGGCACCACGGGGAGCGCCTCCAGCGGATGGCCGCGGGGGAAGACGGCATGCATCCTGTCCCGCGCGACGGGAATGGCCGACAGCGCATCCCTCTCCGACGGCATGTTACCGAGCGCAACATCCAACTCGCCGCTCGCCAGCAGTTCTTTGATGAGGCGCATGCTTGTGTCGCGCACCACCACGGTGATGCCAGGAAAAAGCTCCGTGTTCTTGGCAAGGACAGGGGGCATCATGCGCCACGCCACGGAAGGCACGCAGCCGAGCACCACACGCCCGCGCCGCCGCTCCACCATGTCCTGGATGTTGGCCACCATATCGTCCAGCTGGCGCAACAGGTGGCGCACCTGGGGCAGGAAGCTGAGGCCGACCCCCGTCAGCTGCACACGCCTTGTGGTGCGCATGAACAGGCGGCTCCCCACCTCCTCCTCCAGCTGGCGGACGGACTGGCTGAGTGCGGGCTGCGAAAGCCCCAGCGCATTGGCCGCCCCCACGAAGCTGCCATGGTCGGCCACCGCCACGAACACACGCATTTGGCGCAGGGTGAGATTGTTAGCCTTCATCGATCAATCGATCATATCAATGAACTTGTCTTCTCAATAGCATATGCCCCACCTTGCGCTGACGCATAGGTCAAAGGGTCACATCCATGAGCGCCGCAAGTGGAACTGAGGTTTTCCTTGTCCCGGTGATCGACGTGAACTGGCTGGTGTTCGCGCCGTTCGACCCTGGCAGAGATTTTCGAATCGACCCGCCCAACGTGGACAAAAGCATCGGCGAAACCCGCGAGCTCGGGCACATCATGGCAGAGCTCACGGGCGGGCGGGCGGTGTTGACCCCGCACTCGGGCACCTACTGCCGCACCGGCTACTATGAGGGGGAAATCCTGGAGGTCTATCGCGAGTGGGCCTCCCGCGGCGGCGAGGTTGCCGTCCACCTCCATGAGGAGATCAAAGGCGGCGGCGTGCGCTTCGGCGAGGAGGCGCACATTCGCGAAGTCTTTGCCGACTGCTACAGACGGCTGACGGCAGCAGGTCTTGTCCCCACCACCTTTCGCGGCGGCCACAACGCCTACGCCCCCTTCATGAACGATGTTCTGACAGACCACGGCATCAGCATCGATCTGTCCTGCTGCCCAACCCTCAACAAGCCTGACCGCGAAGCGGTGTGGACCGAAGGCGGCGTAACAGCCTATCGCCTGCCTGAGGATCCGCGCGCTGCCCCCGGCACGGGAGCGCTGTCGCCCATCCTGGAAATCCCCATCGGGTCGGACGGTGAAGGCGCCGACTATCGCAACTTCCTTCAGATTGAGCAGTCGGAGTTGGACAACCACAAGCGCGTCTGGTCGGTGATCCGCGAGCGGGCCCAGCGCTCCGGTCAGCCGCAGGTGGTCCATGTCCTGTTTCACACAGGCTCTATGGGGCGGCCGGAATGGGTGGAGCGGTTCAAGGCGTTCCTGCGCTTTGTGCCCACCGCCGGCGGGGCGTTCGTGGGCGCTGAGGAGGCCGCATCGGTGTTTGCGGACGCGGCAGGTGCAAAAGCGGCGTGATGGACTGCCTGCTTATTCAGCCGATCCACCCTGACGGCATCACGATCCTTGAAGAGGCGGGCCTCACCGTCCGCCAGGCGAGCGAGCCGACCATGGCCTGTGTCATCAGGGAGGTGGGGGACGCGGTCGCCGCCATCACCCGCAATGCAGGCTTCAGCCAAGATGCGATGGTGGCAGCAGGCGCCCTCAAGGTGCTCGGCAACCACGGCATCGGGCTCGACCCTGTGGACACCGATTACGCCCGTGAGATTGGCCTGCCCATCGTCTACACGCCCCACGCCAACGTTCAGTCCGTCGCCGAGCAGGCGCTGGCCCAGATGATGGCCGTCGCCAAGCGGGTGAGAGAGGCCGACAGTGCGGTGCGCGCGGGCCGGTTCGACTACCGCTACACCAGAGACTTTGTGGAGCTGTTCGGCAAGACGCTGCTGATCGTGGGTTTTGGCACCATCGGCAAGCACACCGCCGAACTTGCCGCCAAGGCCTTCGGGATGCGCATTCTCGTCCACAGCCCCCATGCGGACCGCGCGGCGGTGGAGACGTCAGGCTTTGTCCCTGCCGACGACCTTGATGCAGCGCTCGGCGAGGCGGACGTGGTCTCCCTTCACCAGCGGCTGACCCCTGCCACACGGGGCCTTTTCAACGCGGCCCGCCTAAGGGCCATGAAACCTGGCGCCATCTTGGTCAACACCGCCCGCGGCGGCATTGTGGAGACGGACGCGCTCGTTGAGGCGGTCTCCTCCGGCCATCTGCGCGGTGCTGCGATGGATGTGTTTGAGACCGAGCCGCTGCCCGCCGACCATCCGTTCACCCGCACGCCAGGCATCGTGCTCAGCCCCCACATCGGCGGAGCAACCGAGGAGGCTTTGGTGCGCACGGCGGTGGAAACGGCGCAACAGGTGGTGGACGTCCTCAACGACAACAAACCGCCCCACCTCGTGGATGACAGTGTGTGGGAGCGCCGCCGCCATGCCGGCGTCAAAGCCCCCGCCTGACCCCTCTCCCTTCTTTCAGCCAGGACCAGCCGGAGCACCGTCTTGATCAAGCCCAATCGCGTGAAGGCACTTTTTGACGACAACAAACCCGCCTTCGGCACGTGGATCACCCTGTGTCCCCACCCGCGGGTGGTGAAGATCATGGCGGCGGCCGGCTTTGACTTTCTCATCCTGGAGATGGAGCACACCGACTTCACGCTGCGCGAAATCGGCATCCTTGCCATGTATGCGCGCGAGTGTGGGATCACCCCCGTGGTGCGCCCGCCAGGCACCTCCAAACCCCACGACCTGACACGGGCGCTGGATGCCGGCGCGCAAGGCCTCCTCCTGCCGTCCATCGACAGTGCCGCGCAGCTCGAAGCCATCATGCCAGGCATCAAGTACGAGCCCCTCGGCCACCGCCCCATGAACCTGAAAGGCCCCCACACCGACTATGCGGTGATGACGCCCCGTGAGATGCTGGATGTCCTCAACGAGGAGACCATGACCATCATCATGGTGGAGACCCGTGCGTCCATCGATGCTCTGCCGGAGATCTTGAAAGTCCCAGGCATCAACGCGGTGATGATCGGCCCCGACGACCTCTCCCAGGACCTTGGTGTCCCTGCGGACATGCAAAACCCCATCCTGCTCGAAGCGTACGAGGAGGTGTTTGCCGCCTGTAAGGCCGCCGGCATTCCCTTCGGCCTCAGTTCACAATCGGCGGCACAGGCAAAGGTCTGGCTCGACAAGGGCGCCCAATGGCTCCCCTACCAGAACGATGCGGCTATGGTTTTGAACACAGCCCGTGCGGCGGTCCCTGAGCTGATGGCCCTTGCAGGGCGCTCATGACCCAAACGGTGGACGGTTCGGTTCAGGACACCCTGGCGGCCGGTCGCACACTTGCCCGCACCCTTTTTGACGACCTTGAGCGCCTGACCGCCACGCCGCCAGGCGTCACCCGCGTTGCCTATGGCGATGGCGAGGTGGCAGCGTTCGACCTTGTCGCCTCCGCCGCCAAAAGCTGGGACGCCGAGCAGCGGTTCGATGCCGCCGGCAACCAATACCTCGTCATGCCAGGGCGCGACCGGACCCGCACCATCCTCATTGGCTCGCACCTCGACAGTGTGCCCCATGGCGGCAACTTCGATGGGGCGGCCGGCGTCATCCTCGGCCTCGCCGTCCAGGCCAGTCTTGCGGCGGCAGGTGAGGTGCCCCCGTTCGACCTTGCCGCCCTGTGCCTGCGCGCGGAGGAGAGCTGCTGGTTTCCCCACAGCTATATCGGCTCGCGCACGGCATTGGGCCGGCTCGATCCGGCAGCGCTCGACCTTGCCCGCACCGACACGGGCCGAAGCCTTTCCAGCCACATGGCAGACCTTGGATTTGACCCTGATGGCGTGCGCGCCGGTGCCAGGCTCTTCGACCCAGGTGAGATTGTCGCCTACATCGAACCCCACATCGAGCAAGGGCCAACCCTTGTGAGCCGCAACGTCCCGGTCGGCCTTGTGACAGGCATTCGCGGCTCCTTTCGCATGCGCACCATCACCGTCACGGGGGAGTACGGCCACTCAGGCGCCACCCCCCGCTTTGTGCGCAAGGATGCCGGCCTTGCCGCCGCCCGTTTCATCGTCGCCCTCCACGGCCTGTGGGACGACTTTGAGGCGGCGGGCGAAGACCTGACGGTGACCTTCGGCGAAATCGGCACCGACCCGGCCGCCCACGGCTTTTCCAAGATCCCCGGCACGGTGCACCTTTGCCTTGATGTGCGCAGCCAATCGCCAGCAACCCTTACCAAGGCCGAATCCCGCGTGCGCGACATCGCAGCCTTCGTGGAAGATGAGACCGGCTGCAGCATTGCGCTCGGCCCTGTCACCGGCAGCACACCCGCCCCTTTGAATGAGGACCTCCGCGCCATCCTTGCTGGCGGCGCGCGCTTGTCTGGCGTCCAGACCATGCTGCTTCCAAGCGGCGCAGGGCACGATGCTGCCACCTATGCTGACGCCGGCATCCCCTCAGCCATGGTCTTCATCCGCAACGAGAATGGCTCGCACAACCCTCACGAGGCGATGGATATGGCTGACTTCGACCAGGCGCTTGCCGTGGTCCATGCGGCGGTCTGCGACCCGCGCCTTGCCGACCTTGAACGGTCCACACAGACGTGAGCGCTGCCACCCTCCCCGCCCCACAGCTAATCGAGACGGCAACCGCCATCCTCAGTGCCCTTGGCGTCAGTCCTGAAGACGCCAAGGTGACGGCACAGGTGTTTGTGGGGGCCGATATGGCGGGCGAACCCTCCCACGGACTGCGCCTATTCGTGACGGTGTGCGAGCGCCTGGCTGCCGGGGGCCACAGGGCCGCAACATGGATTGATGTGGATCGGGACTTTGGCGCCATCGCCGTATGGGACGCCCACCACAGCATTGGCCAGGTGGTGGCGTCACGGGCCATGACCGCCGCCATGGAGAAGGCCCGCACCTATGGCATCGGCCTTGTCACAGTGCGCGAGGCCACCTCCCTCACCTCTGCCAAGCATTATGTGTTGATGGCGGCCGAAGCTGGGATGATTGGCATTGTCCACACCAACGCAATCCGCAAAGTGATGGCACCGCCTGGCGGGATGGCGCCGGTGATGGGCAACAACCCAATCGCTTTTGCCGCGCCCGCTGGCCGCCACGGGCACCTTTGCATCGACATGGCAATGACCACCGCTGCCATCGGGCGCATCTACGTGGCGCGCGACCGAGGCGAAGCGATCCCACTCGACTGGGCCCTTGGTGCGGACGGGCGGCCCACCTCAGACGCGGCTGAAGCGGCCAAGGTGATGTCCCTCCTCCCCTTCGGCGGTTACAAGGCCCTCGCGCTCGGCTTGATGAACGAGGTGATGACGAGCGTTCTTGCCTCCGGCGAGGTGTTTGCCGGGCCGTCCACAGGGTTTCACCCGCCCGATGCGCCCATGCACACCGCGTTCACGATGACCGCACTGTCCGTCGACGCCTTTGCCGACCCGGCCGCCTTCAAGGACCGCATGGAACACCTGGTCGATACCCTCAAGGGATCGCCTGCCGTTGATGCCAACGCCCCCGTCCGCGCTCCCGGAGAGCGCTCCCAGGCGCTGGCTGCCGAGCGTGCGGTCAGCGGCATACCCCTCGACGCGCAAACCCTCGGCCCCTTCACTGAACTGTGCGCCCGCCACGGCGTGCCCACCCCCTGGTCGACACTCACCTGACCCAAGGCCCCAGCTGGCGCTGCCGATTGGGCTTGCCTCCTCACAAAGCCGGCCAGCGTTTCGTCCGCCTCTGACCACAAAAATCTCCAAAAGCTGACGGAGGGTTCACCGGTCTGAGGAGGAGGTTTCAACGATGGCATGGCGGGTTGAAAGGGCGCTGATCGGCGATGCGGATGCCATTGCCGCGGTGCTTGTCCAGTCCATCACCGATCTGTGTGGCGCCGACCATCAAGACGATCCTGAGATCATCGCCCGCTGGACGGCCAACAAGACCGGCCCGAACATGCGCAGGGCCATCACCAGCGACGGGGCGATCGTTCTGGTCTCACGGGTGGACGGCGGCGTCGCGTGCGTGGGCATGGCGGCGGGCGACCAGGTGCTTTTGAACTATGTGGCGCCCCCACACCAGCGAAGCGGGCACAGCAAAGCCGTGTTGGCAGCGCTGGAGTCCCGCATGAAAACCCGCGGCGTGACGACCGCAAGGCTGACCAGCACGAAGACCGCCCACGCTTTTTATCAGAAGGCCGGCTGGCAAGACTGCGGCACGCCACAAGTCGAGTTCGGCCTCAAGGGTTTTCCTATGACGAAGGCCCTTTGAGCCGGCCAACGATCACCAACCGCCGGCACCGCCACCGCCGCCGCCACCACCGGCAAACCCGCCACCGCTGGACCCGGCAATGCCGCCAATGCCTTGCCGCTGGGAGGCGACGGCGGAGGAAATGCCTGACGCCAAGGGATTGTTGTTGGAGGTCCAGCCGTAGGTCGACCAGTTGTTGCCTGAGTACCAGGTGGGCGCGGCCATCGTGGCTTCGCCGATGGTGGACGCAAACTGTTTGGTCCACGCCGTCTCCACCCCCAACGCCACGGCGAAGGGCAGAAGATCGGAGAAGTGCTGCGGCGTGCGGTCAGGTGGATGGTCAAACTTCAACCGGTCCGCCTCGGCAACGCCGAGGTAAAGCCGCGTGCCTCTGATCTCGTCCATGGTCGTCTGCCCTAGGGCGGTCCGCCGCGGCAGGATCTTCAGCGCCACGAACACGATGATGATGGCCAAGACCAGCAGGATTGTCGGCAAGAGCCCGACCTCATTCAAGAAGTCTGGCCCAGCACTGACGATCGCGATGATGGCGAAGGGCCACGTCCACCCCGCGGCTTTGGTCATCACCCTGGCGAACCAGTCGCGGCTTTTGTGCTGACTTGAAAACCCGATCACATAGGTGAAGAGCGTGTACAGCCCTGCGAGGAGCGAGACGACGCCGGCGGCAAACAGCAGCGTGGTTATCATGGTCGTCGTGGCAAACCCGCCTTCCCAAAAGGTACTGGCGAGCATGCCGGCAAGGATGATCACCGCACCGATAGAAAACAGCGAAAGGTTTCTCTCGAAGAACCCTTTAGCAAAGCGCTTCTCCACCGCCTCTTCCAGCGCGTCATTGGCCGCCATCAGAAGATCGCGGTTCTTCTTCGACAGGACAATGCCTGCCGACCGATCGCTGAGGAGAACGTCGTAGACCGCTTGCTCGCCCACAGACAGGGGCCTTCTGAGGGGCGCATCGCTCGGCAAGACGGGGATGAGGACCACCGCCTTCTTATCCTCGGGATCGTCCTCAATCCGCGCGTGCCCCTTGGCGCAGATCCCCATGATCGCAGCGACAAAGCAGGTGGTGTCATACCCGCTCTGGTCCAAGAAGCGCATGGCATGGGCCGGCAATGTGGGCGAATAGACAGGCACTTCCGGCCCCTTGGGCGGATCGCGCCCCACCTGCCACCACGCCACAAGGAAGTAGATGGCCGTCCCCACAAGGGTGATGAGGCTGATGAGGATCGGATAGGGATTGCCGATCAACCGCTCGATCCGGCTGGGGTCAGGCACGAACCCTTTCGGCCAGCTGACGGCGATGGTGAACGCCTCACCGGGCGGCAAGGCTCTCGTGGTTTCAAACCGCGCGGTGCCGTCGGGCCCCTTAGAGAAGGTCGCACCGTGGCTGGAACTGTCCCCAGGCGTACCCGTGTAGGCGGCCATCTGGCGGATGGGCGCATCCTTGGGCAGCGTCACCACGGCCGACGCCTTTTCTGTGGTGACGTTGAAGTCCGTGCCGATGACGTTCCAGTAGATCTCGTCGAAATCCTCGAAATAGCCGATTTGCCGGTCCATTTCGTACTTAAGGGTGAACGTGTACGTCCCTGGCGTGAGGGTGACTGACGCGTCGCCGATCCGGATGTCCGCCGTGTGGCCCGACACCGATGTGACGTAAGGCGTGTCCTTGCCGTTGATGGTGGCGGAGAGGACATCAATGTCCGACACCGAGTTGAACCAGCGGTGATGGCGCGTCAGAGGAATCTGCCGGCTGATGCCGTGCCGGATGTCTTCGCCCAGCACCACAGCTGTGATGGTCTCGGTGACGACAATCTCCGCCTCAGGCGTCACCTCGATGGTGACGGCCACATCGGTAAACCGCTCCTCCCCCTCCGGTGCCGCGGCCGGTGTCTGTGCCGCCGTTTGGGCGGCCGTGTCCGCCGCGGGCGTTGCTGTTGTCGCGGCGGCGGGGGTGGAAGACTCCCCTTGATCCAGCGAGGGGTGGTTCGCCTGAACCAATTGCCAGGCGATCACCAACACCATGAACGCCCCAAGGATGGTGAACCGGCCGAGCTTCATGACGCGCTCGCCGGGCAAAGGATCCGACGTTGCG
>JBCDCF010000120.1:0-8687 GCA_039182345.1 Pseudomonadota bacterium | reverse complement strand
CGGTCCACCACGCTTTGCAGCGCATCATCGTCCATGGCGGTGGCGTGGAAGATGAGGTCGAAGCCCGCTTCCGCCGCACGCTTTGTGGCCTTGCTGCCGCGGCAGTGACCCATGACAGGAGTGTCCAGCTCATGGGCGGTGTCGCAGATGAGTTTTAGCTCATCCTCGGTCCACACGCACAACTCGCCCTTGTGGGCAAGGCGGGGGACGATGCCTGTGACGTGCACCTTGATCCAATCGGCGCCGTGTTTGATCTGCCTGCGGATCTCGTGGACGATCTCGTCGCGCCCTTTGACGGCCATGTAGTAGCCGGTGCGCCCTTCATCGCCGATGAGGCGCCCCGCCGTTCCCCCCATGACGGTGATGAGAGCGTAGGCGCCGCAGGACATGCGCGGGCCTTCGACAATGCCGGCCTCGATGGCATCGCGCAGGTCGATCATGTTTTCGAAGGTGGAATCGGGGTCGAGGATCCCCGTCACGCCGGCGCGCAAAAGCTTCTTGGCATTGTAGCCTGCCACCAGCGCCGACAGGGAATTGCGGCGATGGAAGAAGAGTTCCGCGTTCGAGGCGGCGTCATCGAAGCCGAGGTGGCAGTGGGCGTCGATCAGCCCTGGCATGACCGTGAGGCCGGAGGCGTCGAACCGTTCGGCCTTGCGGGCATGGTCGGCGCGTGTACGGGCCTCCTCGCCCACAGCCTCAATGGCGCCGTTTTCGACGAACACATCGGCAGGGCGGGGCGGCGCGCCTGTGCCGTCGATGACCGTGCCGCCTTCGATGAGCATCGCCTCACTCATGGTGATGTCCTTTTGTGGTGCGCTCGCGTTGCCGTCATGGGGTGGATGTCACGCGCAAGAGCCGTCTGGCGTTGTCGGCAAGGTCCTGCGGTGGGCGGTGGCCTGAAAGGTCATCAGGGGCGTCCCAACCGGCAAAGTTGGTGCCGAAGACAAGGCGCTCCCGCCCGACGATCGAGACCAGGAGGTCCAGCGAGGCATCGCTGTTGAGGTGCGTGTCGAGCCACAGTTTAGCGAACCGCTCTTCGAACGCGCCATCGGCCCGGAGCGCCTGTGGCGACCAGGGGCGTTTGCGTGCCGCCGCTGCCATCCGGCCCAGAAGGTAGGCCGTGGAGCCGCCGCCATGACTGAGGCAGATGTCGAGGGCGGGGAAGCGGTCCAGCACCTCGCCATAGATGAGCCTCGCAACGGCAATGGCCTCCTGGGCGGCAAAGCCGATGACAACGTCCAAATCGTAGTCGGTGAGGTTGGGGTCGCCCTTAGGCCCGTCGATCCCTGCAGGGGCAGGGTGCAAAAACAGGGGCACGTTGAGGTCCACGAACGCCTGGTAGAGCGGGTCGAACGCTTTGTCCTCCAAAGGCCGCGGCGTGTTGGTGCCCATGTACCCGCCAAGAAAGCCAAGGTCCGTGACGGCGCGCGTCAGTTCCTCAACGGCGGCCACAGGGTCCTGGGCGGGAAGGGCCGCAAGGGCGCACAGACGGGTCGAATGGGCGGCCACCCGTTCGGCCAGCGCATCATTGTGGATGCGGCAGAAGTTGATGGCATCGCCCGCATCAATGAAGTGGAGGAAGGTGAGGGGGTTCGGCGACAGGACCTGAACGTCGATCCCCGCCGCGTCCAGCCTTTGCAGCCGCACGCCCGCATCCATGAAGGGGCTGCCTTTATAGCGCACACCGTCTAGGCGGTAGTCGCCGACGGAAAACCAGGGCGGTCCGTCATCAGGGGCGCCAAGAACGGGGCCCATGGCTCCGGCGGCGCCCATGGTCTCTTCAAGGACCACATGGGCGTGAACGTCGATCACCGCCGCACGGGCAAGGGCTTGCCTGGTGCGGGCGTGACGATCCTGTGGCGCGCCGGCTTGCAAGACGGTCTGCCTCCTCGCTCCCTCCACCGCCGGGCCTTGGTTGGCACCGGTCTAATTCATCCATTTTCATAACAACAATATCGATGTATAACAAGGGATCGGAAATGTTGAGATCGGGCGGGGCAATGGCGGGAGGTGACGCGTGAGACCATCGACCCCGCGTGCCCAGAAGGCGGGAGGTGACGGAGCGGTAGAGACGGACCCCGGGATCGGTCATGGGGAGGACGGCGCGCCCGTTCCCGACATCATCGACAGGGTGACCTTCAAGCTTCACAGGGTGAACGCGAAGGTGGCGCAGATGTGCAACCCGGTCTTTGCCGAGCATGACATCGACATCATCTCTTCGCGCATTCTGGCGCTTTTGGCCGAGCGCGGGCGGCTTGGTGTGGGCGACCTTGTGGAGCTGATGGTGCTGCCCCAGTCCACCATCTCCCACCAGCTGAAGCGGCTCGACAAGCGCGGCCTCATCACCCGCCGCAGGCGCGACACCGACAACCGTGCGGTGGATGTGACGCTGACCGAGGAGGGGCAGCGGGTGGCAGAAGACTGCCAGCGCCTGTCGGAGCTCATTTATCGCCGGGTGACCGCAGGGCTCGATCAGAGCGAACTTGCCAATGTGCAAGGCGTCCTAGATCGACTGTGGGATAACCTCGATCGGTTTTAACAAACGAACGAGCGGCCCACCACGAGGCCGCCTGAACAGGGAGACACGTATGAAGACGTCACTGTCCGCCGCGGCCCTTGCCGCTTCGCTTGTCATTGGGGTGGGCGTCACACCGGCCAATGCCCTTGAAGAGCGTCAGTTCAACGTGGTCGGCACCTGGGGTCAGCTGGCCCATTGGCGCGAGCGTGAGGATGCGTTCTGGAACGAGACGCTGCCGAACGTGTCGGGAGGCAAGTTGACCGCCAACGCCAAGCCCTTGACAGAGCTTGGCCTTGATGGCCGCAAGGTGATGCGTGACGTGCGCGCCGGTGCCTTCGACTTCGCCCACGGCGTGTTTCTGTACATCTCCGGCGACAGCCCGGTGATCGAAGGGGCCGACCTTGCCGGCATGGTTCCCGACGTTGAAACCTTCCGCAAGGTGATGGACGCGTACCTGCCTGTCTTGAACAAGGAGTTCGACGAGAAGTACGACGCCAAGATCTTGATGCTTTACGCCTGGCCCCGCAGCCAGATGTACTGCAACCTTCCTGAAGACACCGGCTCTGAAATCTCCCTCGATGCCCTCAAAGGTCTGAAAATCCGCTCCTACGGTGCATCGCTCGCCGACTTCATCGGCGGCACCTTGGAGGCCCAGCCGGTGCCTGTGGCCTTTGCCGAGGTGCTCCCCAGCCTGCAGCGCGGGGTGATCGATTGCGGCGTGACGGGCAACACCTCCGCCTACGATGCCAAGTGGTGGCAGGTGGCCACCCACGAGGTGCGCATCCCCGTCGGCTACACCGCCTCGTTCCTGGCCGTCAGCAACCGTGTCTGGGACAGCCTGTCGGACGAGGCCAAGGCGCTTCTCACCGAAGAAATCGGCAAGCTTGAGGACGCCATGTGGGCCGCCACGGCCGCCGACGACGACCGCGGCATGAACTGCAACACCGACGGCCCGTGCGAGACCGAGAACGGCAACATGAAGGCCGTCTCCCTCAGTGCCGATGCGCAGGCGGCCATGAAAGCCTCCCTTGAAGAGGCCGTCATTCAGGCCTGGGCCGAGCGGTGCAAGGCCCGCAGCGACACCTGTGTGGAGGACTGGAATGGCACCATCGGTGAGCTTCTGGGCCTCACCGCGCAGTAAGGTGAAGGCCCTGCCGGCCGCACGCCGGCGGGGCCTGTCGCCCACGCCTTAATCGTCATGACGCGCCTTTACCGTCTCCTCTACCGCCTGTCGCGATGGAGTGTGTGGGTGTGTGGCTTTGCCATCCTCGCCTCCACCTTCCTGATCTTCTTTGAGGTGCTGCTGCGCAATGTGGACCGCGCGGTCTATGTGGGCTCGGCGGAGATCTCGGGCTACGTGTTTGCCATCTCCATCACCTGGGGTTTCGCGTTCTGCGTCTTCGAGCGCGCCCATGTGCGCATTGACGTGGTGTACCGCTTCGTCGGCGCGCGGGTGCGCCTTGCGCTGGACGTGTTGTCTCTTGTGGCACTGGCAGTGTTTGCCGGCGCCTTGGCCCGCCGCGCCACCGACACGTTGGACGAAACGCTCCTCTTCCAGGCCGTCTCCACAACACCTTTGCAAACGCCTTTGTGGATCCCCCAGGCGCTGTGGGCGGCAGGCTTCATCTTCTTTGCCGGCACGTGTTTGTTCTTGATCCTTTACATCCTCGTCCTTTGCCTGTCTGGCGCGCCGGCGCGGGAGGTGTTTGCCGCCGCTGGCGTTGAGGACGAGGTGGCCTCATCAGCCCCCAAACCACCCGCAGCGAGGGGCTGAGATGCCGGCCGCCATCATCCTCGCCCTGACGCTGATTGCCGTTGCGTTGAGCTTGCCCGTGGCCGCCGTCCTCGGCGGTCTGTCCCTGTCGCTGGACGCCGTCTTCAACGATGCACGCCTGTCGGCCACCTTCGGCGGGTTCGTGTGGGACAAGAGCGTTGACTTCATCCTTGTCGCCATCCCGCTCTTCATCCTCCTTGGCGAGATCGTCCTTCGCTCCGGCCTTGCTGAGGATATGTATAGGGCCGTTGCCAAATGGCTGTCCTGGCTCCCTGGCGGGCTGATGCATGCCAACATCGGCTCATCGGCCATCTTTGCCGCCACCTCCGGCTCAAGCGTTGCAACCGCCGCCACCATCGGCACTGTCGCCTATCCTGAGATCGAACGGCGGGGCTATCGCGAGCCGCTATTCTTGGGCTCCATCGCCGCCGGAGGGACGCTCGGCATCCTGATCCCGCCGTCGGTGCCGCTGATCGTCTATGGGGTGCTGACCCAAACCTCGATCCCTGAACTTTACCTCGCAGGGTTGATTCCAGGCATTTTGCTGGCGGCATTCTTCTCGCTGATGGTCATCGGCCTCTGCCTCATAAACCCTGACAGGGATGGGGAGAGGGAGCGTCCCAACCTGCAGCTGATGCTGGGCGCACTGCCACAGCTTGCCCCGCCCTTGGTGCTGTTCCTCGGGGTGGTGGGGTCCATCTATCTTGGCTGGGCAACGCCGACGGAGGCGGCCTCCATAGGCGTCATCACCGCGCTTGCCTTTGCGGCCTGGCGGCGGCGGCTCACCCTGTCGATGCTTCTTGCCGCCTTCGAGGGGACGATCCGCACAACAGCGATGATCATGCTCATCGTCCTTGCCGCGATGATCCTCAACATCGTCATCGGCTTTCTGGGCGTCATCCAGGCCATTGTGGCGCTGATCGGCGACCTTGGGCTGACGCCGCTGCAGACCATTGCGCTGATCGTGGTGCTTTACCTTGTGCTGGGGCTCTTCATGGAGACGTTCTCCATGCTTCTGACCACGGTGGGCATTGTCTTTCCCATTGCAACGGGGCTCGGCTTTGACGGTGTGTGGCTCGGCATCCTCCTTATTTTGCTCATGGAAACGGCGCTGATCACGCCGCCCATCGGGCTCAACCTGTTCGTTGTTCAGGGGATCCGCACCAATGGCGGGTCCTTCCATGAGGTGTGCGTGGGCGCCCTGCCGTTCGTCCTGACCATGGTGGCGATGATCGTGTTCCTGATCGCCGTGCCGGACCTTGCGCTGTGGCTGCCACGACAATTCTACTGACGGAGGACCATGATGCCCGCTCTTGAGCGCACCGACGGCGAACGGATCGACGCGCTGGAGGCCCGCATTGCGCGGCTGGAAGCCCGCCAGGCCATCGCCGACCTCGTGACGCTGTACGCTGTTGCCTGCGACGAGCACGACATGGCCACCTTGATGGACCTTTTCACCGAGGATGCCGTCTTCACCTCGCCAAGCGGCATGATGATGGCGGACGGGCGCCACGCCATCGAAGAGATGTTCGTGAACCTTTTCAAAGTGCGCGGGCCCGCCTACCACTGGACCCACGATCACATCATCACCGTCGACGCCGACGATCCGACCATGGCCAAGGGGCGCATCTATAGCCACGCGGAAACCTCGCCCCACGGCGTCACCAGCTTGGCGGCCATGCGCTATGATGACGTCTACCGCTGCGAGGATGGCCGCTGGCGCTTTCAAAGCCGGGACATTCACTTCCTCTACTATGTCCCCGCCAAAGACTTTGCCGAGGCCTTGACCCGGCCCGATCGCCTGGTGGTCGGCGAGACCCGTTTTCCGGCCGACTATCCTGAGCCGCTTGCCTCGTGGATCGCGTTCGAGACCGACACGAAGGCACACGCACAAAACGCCCACAAGGGGAGGGAGACATGACGGACCATCAACAGGGGGGCGTCAGCCCCGAGATCGATCTCGTCAAGCGCGCCTTGGCCCACTACCAGGGCCGCAGCACCGACATGGCCGACACGGTGATGGAGCAGCCCGTGTCCGCCTATATCGACCCCGAGCGCTATAGGCTGGAGGTGGACCGCATCTTCCGCTCACTGCCATTGGCGCTGTGCCTCAGCATCGAATTGCCTAAGCCCGGCAGCTACTTGGCGATGGAGGTGGCGGACGTTCCCGTGCTCCTTGTGCGCGGGGATGATGGTGTGGCCCGTGCCTTCCTCAATATCTGCCGCCACCGCGGGGCGCCTGTTTGCGCGGCAGGCAAGGGCGAGGCGACCGTCTTCTCCTGCCCCTACCACGCCTGGACCTATGGGCGGGACGGGACGCTGCGCGGCATCTATGCGGAGCGCACCTTCGGCCCTGTGGAAAAGGAAGGCCTTTCCCTCCACGAACTCCCCTCGGCGGAGTGCGCTGGCCTCGTCTTCGTCGGGCTGAAGCGCGAGGCCACCTTCGACATTGAGGACTGGCTGGGCGACTTCCGCGAGGAGCTTGAGACGCTGGATCTCGGCACCTGGCACGTCTACGCCCAGCGCACCTTCGATGGGCCCGGCTGGAAGGTGGCCTGGGACGGTTACCTTGAGGCCTACCACCACAACCCCATCCATGGGGAGACGGTGGGCAAATACACCATCGGCAACCTTTTGCTGCAGGACGTCTACGGGCCGCACCAGCGCATCACCTTCGCCCGCAAATCGTTGAAAGACATTGTGGATGTGCCTGCGAACGCTTGGGACCCCGATCAGCACATCCGCAAGATCCACTCCGTGTTTCCGAACCTGTCCATCTCAGGCATTCTCGGCGACCACTGCCTTGTGAGCCAGGTGTTCCCAGGCCCGACCCCCACCACGACCACCACACGTCAGACCGTGTTGTGTGCCAAGGTGCCGGAGACGGAGGCCGAGCGGGAGGCGAGCGAGACCTTTAGCCAGCTCGTGCGCCAAGCGGTGGTGGACGAGGACTATGCTATCGGCCAGAAGATCCAGGACACATTGAAGACCGATGCCAGCGAAACCTTCCTTTACGGCCGCAACGAGCCTGCACTCCAGCACTATCACAGCCAGGTGGCCCGCTTTGCAGGGACAGCACCGCCGCGCCCCCGTGCGTGATGGCGCCGACCGATGACGACGGGTGAGGCGCAGGCGCCCGTCCTCCTCGATCCGCCCAAGGTGACGGAGGTGCTGCGGGCCATCATGGCCGCCGTCGGCTGCACCGATGAGGAGGCGGACGCTGTGGCGACCCACTTGGTGGACGCCTCCCTCACTGGCCACGACAGCCACGGCGTCACCCGCATCGTGCGCTACCACCACTGGATCGGCGAGGGGGTCATCAACCCCGGCACGGCGCTAAAGCGCCTCATCGACACGCCCTCGTTCGTTCAGCTGGATGGGTGCCATGGGGTGGGGCAGTGGCTTGCCAACCAGGCAACGGCCATGGGGATTGCCCGTGCCAAGGCGCACGGCGTTGCCTTGGTTGCCATGCGCGGGGCAGGCCATATCGGCCGCCTTGGGGCCTATGGCGAAGCGGCAGCGCGGGAGGGGATCGTCTCCATCCAGTTCGCCAATGTGGCAGGGTCCAACCTTGTGGCCCCCTTCGGCGCGGCAGAACGGCGGATCTCCACCGCGCCCGTTGCCATCGCCGTGCCCAACAGCGACGGCGAAGATTTTATCTTGGACTTTGCCACCTCCTACGTTGCCGAAGGCAAGGCGCTTGTGGCGGCCAAAGGCGGCAGGCCCCTTCCCATGGGCGCCTTGGTGGATGCCGAGGGGTGCCTCTCCGACGACCCCGTCGCCCTTTACGGGGCGAGCATCGCGACCGACCTTCCGAACCCCCGCGAAGGCGAGGGCGCCCTTCGCACCATGGGCGAGCACAAGGGGTCGGGCCTTGCCTTGGCGTGCGAGCTTCTGGCAGGCGCCCTCACGGGCAACGGCACCAATGCGGAAAAGCGCCCCTTCGGCAACGGCTGGTTCGCGGTCCTCTGCGACCCCGCACGGCTCGACGATGGCGGCCTTGGCAACGAGGTGGGCCGCTACATTGACTGGGTGACCTCCGCACGGGCAGGGGACGGCGTCGACAAGGTGCGCATCCCCGGCGATGTGGAGCGTGAGAGCCGCGCCCACCGCCGCCGCCACGGCCTGCCCCTGTCGCCATCGGTGCTGGACGCCATCCTTGCCATTGCGGCAAATCATGAGATCCCCACCTCGCGCGAGGCGCTCGCCATGGACCCCGGTGCCGGCTGACCCCTCTTGTGCACCGACCAAAGGCGCACTCTCGGGTTCAGACTCATTCAGATCCAGAGTGCAAAGAGCGCAGCGCGTGCAACGGCGGAGATGACGTTGTGGGCGAGCGTGTCGTAACGTGTCGCGAAGCGGCCTAAGTCCTTGAGGCGGCCGAAGATAGCCCCG
>JBCDCF010000119.1:0-8729 GCA_039182345.1 Pseudomonadota bacterium | reverse complement strand
GGGGTCCCAGGCGGCCCAGCACAAGGTCAACTCTTTATCTTGGGCAATGCTGGGACCGGCTGCGGCCGCGCTGATGATGGCGGCGGCACAGGTCATGGCCATGGCGCGCATTCTCGTCCTCCCCTCGTCAAGCCGGCCTGTCACGATTGCAGGCCGTGCTGCAGGCGCGATGCCTCGACGGTGGAGACAGCGCCCCTTGGAGAAGGTTCGCGTGATTAATTGCGAAAAATCAATCCCACCGATGCGCGCAGGGAAGATCGGTCAAGAAGGGTCTACATGCACATGCGCACACCATCGGGCGTGCGGATGGTGCCGGTGCGCGGGTTGAAGCTCGGCCAGCGCTTGGCACAGTAGGCGTACCAGGCCGGCGTCCAGGGGGTGGGCTTTTGGTAAAGGTGGCGCTTGCCCATGGGCACGAGAAAGTTCACCGCAGGCGGCATCGGGCCGGTGTAAAACCACTCCCCTTTGCGCGGGGGTCGCTCGGACTGGCGCGACCAGGGCTCATGAAGGCCGTAGTAGGGGGGCTGATGGGGCCGTGTGTAGCCATTCCGCCAGTCCAAATCTGCAGCGGACGTGTGCGCCACGCCCGTCAGCACAAAGATGCCCACCAAGAGCCAAGACCACCGCGTCATCATCACACCCCGCATTGACGCGCCACATTCCCCCAACCGACGGCTGGACGCAACAATCCTCGTTGACGTGAGGCCGGCTTGGCCGCATTAAACCCGTGAGCGTTGCCGGCTTAGCTCAGTTGGTAGAGCATCTGATTTGTAATCAGGGGGTCAGGGGTTCGAGTCCCTTAGCCGGCACCATTTCAGTCTCTCACGGCCATTCGCTCCGCGGCCTCCGAGGGGCGGCCTGACCGGCCGGCGCGCGGTCGCGCGCTGCTGGTGTCACGGTTCTAGCTTCCTTCACTTGGTGGCACCAGCGCCTCGCTAGAGGCGCAGAAGCGCTGAAAACCCGAAGATCTGTGGGACTCGGATGTTCCGAGTGCACCACGCGGGTGCTGCACATGGGTCTTGGGACGCCTTCACCGATGAACTGTCCCCCGTTTTCCGGTTCCGGGGTCGCATCCCCCGTTATTCGCTGGGTAAGGCGCGTGGCTGATGCTCGCTGTCCCTGTGGGTTGTCGTAGGGGTCCGCAGGCTGATTGGCCCCAAGGCCATTGAGCTGACCGCATCATTTGAGACCAGGGATCCTCTTGAGGCTATGGCCTGTGAGGCGAGGGCGTCAGTGACCTCGACCGGGCGAGGGGCAATGCGGTCAGGCAAGAAGGCCGAAACCGAGAAAGACTGGGTCGCGTTTGGTTGTGAGGTGAATCAGGACTGAACCGGCTGGCAACCGGTATGGTTCGCACCAAAGGCGGGGGGCGTTTGCGAGCCTGCATTCAGCGCCTTCACTGGCGTCGAGTTTGTACCCCGCGCAACTGCCAATGGAACTGCGGCCGTGGCGGCGCTGCCGGGGTCAATCCATGCAGCAGAGCACGTTTTGCGGTTTATCAAGCCGATGGGGCAAGATGGCAGTAGCATTCAATTATAGGAACATCATCACAAAAGGCTTGGATTCGTGGCCACGATTATCAATAGCAAGGTGACGGATACGCAGACCGACACGGTCCTGCGCATTAAAAAGTACGGCTCTATATCGCCGCCTGGAGAATTGACATCGGCAATTGTCATTGAACGACCAAGCACAGATATCTCTATATTCTCTGCTGGACGCATCGATGGGTACGATGCGATTTCGGTTGAGAAGCTGACCGGATCTTTCGAGATACGCAACCAAGGGACCATCTACGCGAAAGATTATTTTCAGTCTTTCGGTGAGCCTGGCAGTGAATACTATGAGTCTTACTCACGACCCTCCGAGGCTGTCGAAATCAGTCTCAATGGGGGCTCAAAGTACAGCGGATTGCTTCGCAATGATGGATCCATCATCTCATCGGATGGATACTATGACATGGATGAGGTTGAAGGCGTCGCTGTTTCAATCTTGGGCGGTGAAATCACCATCCTTAACAATGGAACCATCTCCGGCGAAGTCGTGCTCAGCGGTCCCGGTCGAGATCGGTTGTTCACGACGGAAGGCTCTCGGATCCGGGGAGACGTCGAGCTTGAGGATGCGCCATCCCTCGTCAAGCATGCCGGCATTGCCGACCGGATCCTAACGAGCGACAAATCCGACACCTTGGTGGTGAAATCCACAGGCGAAATTGAGTATTCCGCCTCAACCCGCGACGGCAATGATCAGGTCTTCAATCGTGGAAGTATCGGCAGTCTCGATCTCGGTGATGGGGATGACTTTTACAAGGCGGCCGGGCGCGGTTCTGCGCGATCCATCGAAGGTGGAGACGGGAACGATACGCTGCGGGGCGCCAATGCCGCTGACACACTCCAAGGCGAGGATGGAGACGACATCATCATCGGCGGGCGGGGGGACGACCTTCTGATTGCAGGGGCCGGCGCTGACAGGCTCCTCTTCCAACCGGGGGACGGGAACGACACCGTCGAGGGTTTCTCAACCGATGAGGGCGACACGCTCTTCCTGAAGGCTCATGGGTTCGAGAGCCTTGCCGATCTTCACGCGCAAATCTCAATCATTGACAGGAACACAGTCATTGATCTCGGAGACGACTCGATCCTCCTCGTGGGCTTTCGACAAGAGCTTGAGGCCGAAGACGTTGTGTTGTGACCCGTCCAGTGGCTCAGGGGCCCCGCAAAAGTGGCGATCGGCCAACTGAGTGGGGACGACGCCGCCAACCGTGTTTGGGGAGGGCCGTTGACCGGCAGGACAACTGCTCAGCAGGCCGCCGATGACGCTGGCGGCGCTCCCGCAAACGTCACAAAAGCAAAAAATCTTCGGCGGTTCCCTTGTGGACCGATGGGGCTATCACCTATGTCCACGGCCTTGGATGCTGCGCCCTTCGTCTATCGGTTAGGACGCCAGATTCTCATTCTGGAAAGAGGGGTTCGATTCCCCTAGGGCGTGCCAACAAGCCCCTGACAGCCGTACACCGCTTAGAGGCCCCCAACGCCCCGTGCGGTCAGTGTTGTGACAGTGTCGGCATAGTCCCTGCGGGCTTTGGCACCGGCGCGGCCGTTCCACATGTAAAACCAGTTCAGCATGCCAAAGACCGACATGGTGGCTGCGCGCAATTTCGGAGCGTTGCCGGCAAAGACCTCAGGCGCGAGAGAGGCGATGATGGACGACAGGTGCGCCACGAGCGCCTTCTGGTGGCCGCGCAACACCGCTTGGCGCTCAGCCGATAGATGCGCCATCCCGCTCGTCTGAACGCGGTGCTCGTTGTCGGCCCCTTCATAGGCAAGGAGGTAGGCGCGCACGGTCGCGCGCAACGCCTCTTCGGGGGCAAGTCCCTCCACTTTCAAGGTGAGGATCGCATCGCGCAAGGATGACAGGTGGCTGTCGAGGATGCCGAACAGCAAATCATCCTTGCTGGTATAGTAATGGTAGATGCTCGCCTTGGAGATGCTGCAGGCTTGGGCCACCTGGGCCACAGAGGCCCTGTCATACCCCTCCTTGGCAAAGACACCGGCCGCCGCCTTCAAGATCATCGCGCGCTTGGCGTCATGGTCTTTGGCGATGGTGCGGGCCACCGTCAGTCCTTGGGCCTGTTGTCGACCACACGCTTGGCCTTGCCTTCGGACCGCGCCGCCTCGCCAGGTGCACCCACGACAATTTCGGTGGAAACGCCCACAGTGTCCTTGATGCGCTTGGCCAGCATCCGTGCGGCAGCGTTCTTGCTGGCCTCGTCGGCGGCCTCCTTGGTGGCCTCCACGTGGACGCGCATGGCATCCATACGGCCGGAGCGGTAAAGCTCGATCTGAAAGTGCGGGGCAAGGCCGCCGGTCGCCAGAAGCTGTTCTTCCACCTGGGTGGGAAAGACGTTGACGCCCCGCAGGATGATCATGTCGTCGGTGCGCCCGGTCACCTTCTCCATTCGCCGCATGGAGCGCGCGGAGCCGGGGTTGAGGCGGGTCAAGTCGCGCGTGCGGTAGCGGATCATCGGCAAACCCTCTTTGGTGAGGGTGGTGAACACAAGCTCGCCCATCTCGCCATCGGGCAGCGCTTCGCCGGTCTCTGGGTCGATCACTTCGGGATAGAAGTGGTCCTCCCACACGTGAAGGCCGTCTTTGGTCTCAACGCACTCGTTGGCAACGCCGGGCCCCATGATTTCCGACAGGCCGTAGATGTCGACCGCATGCATGTCGAAGGCCTCTTCCACCTCGCCGCGCATGGCATTGGTCCACGGCTCGGCACCGAACACGCCCACCTGGAGGGACGACGCACGCGGATCGAGCCCCTGGCGATGAAACTCCTCCAGGATGTTCAACATGTAGGAGGGGGTGACCATGATGGCGTGGGGCTTGAAGTCTTCGATGAGGGTCACCTGGCGCGGCGTCATCCCGCCGGAGATGGGGATCACGGTGCAGCCCAAACGCTCGATCCCATAGTGCGCGCCAAGACCGCCCGTGAAGAGGCCGTAGCCGTAGGCGTTGTGCACCATCTCCCCAGGCTTTACCCCGGAGGCACGCAAGGAGCGGGCAACAAGGTCGGCAAACACCTCGATGTCGCCTTCGGTGTAGCCCACCACCGTCGCCTTCCCCGTGGTGCCTGAGGAGGCGTGGATGCGCACGATCTTCTCGCGCGGGACAGCGAACAGGCCGAACGGGTAGTTGGCGCGCAGGTCGTCCTTGTAGGTGAAAGGGAACGTCGCAAGGTCGGCAAGGGTTTTCACGTCATCGGGGTGCACGCCCGCCTCGTCGAAGCGTTGCTTATACATGGCCACATTGTCGTAGGCGTGGCGCAAAGACCATTTCAGGCGCTGGAGCTGAAGCGCTTGGATCTCATCGCGCGAGGCGATCTCGATGGGGTCGAGCGTGGCGCGGTCCGGCGTCAGATCCTTCATTGCGGTCTCCCATTGCCTCACCGCTCATGGCGGCTTGTTGTTGTCGCAACGGCCTCTGGCAGGCGGTTGCGCACAATCAATTTGCATAAACCGTCCGGTTGGTCAATTATTAGAGCCATACCTGTTTGCCCAAAACTGCCGCGAGACGTGCTGCGTGCGCTGTCGTGCGGCCAACCAATCCAGGGAGGGAGCCCATGAGCGTTCAACCGATCAAGAGCTTTGCCGAAGGCCAATGGATCGCCCCTGGATCGGGGGCGCGGGCGGTGGAAAGCGCCATCGACGGTGTGATCATCGCAGAAGCCGGCAACGATGACCTCAATGTGGGGGCCATGGCCGACCATGCGCGTAAGGTCGGTGGGCCAGCCTTGCGCGCGCTCACCTTCCACGACAGGGCACGGATGCTGAAAGCCCTTGCCCAGTATCTTCAGGAGCGCAAGCAAGCGCTTTATGATATTTCGTTTTACACAGGGGCCACCCAGTCGGACCATCTGTTCGACATCGATGGCGGCATCGGCACCACCTTCGTGTTCGCCTCCAAAGGCCGGCGGGAGATGCCCGATGCGAAGGTCTACCTGGACGGTGACCTGGAAGTCCTGTCGCGCAAAGGGACCTTCCTCGGCCAGCACATTGCAACGCCCCTCCATGGGGTGGCGGTCCACATCAACGCCTTCAACTTCCCTGTCTGGGGTATGTTGGAGAAGCTTGCCCCCACCCTCCTTGCGGGCATGCCCGCCATCGTCAAGCCGGCCACCGCAAGCGCCTACGTGACGGAGGCGTGCGTGCGGATGATCCTTGAAAGCGAGATCTTGCCGGCAGGCGCACTTCAGTTGATTGCTGGCAGCACGGGTGACCTTTTCCACCACCTGGATTGCCAAGATGTGGTCAGCTTCACAGGCTCTGCCGCCACCGCGAAAAAGCTGCGCACAGCCCCGCAGATTGTCGACAACTCCATCCGCTTCGTGGCCGAACAGGACAGCCTCAACGCCTCCATCCTAGGCCCTGATGCAACGCCCCAGTCGGCCGAGTTCGACATCTTCATCAAAGAGGCGGTGAAGGAGATGACCACGAAGGCGGGACAGAAATGCACCGCCATCCGCCGCATGATTGTCCCCAGCGCCATGACCGATGCTGTGGTGGAGGCCTTGTCGACCCGCCTTGGCAAGGTGGTTGTGGGCGACCCGCGGCTTGAAGACGTGACCATGGGCGCCCTCGTCTCACGCAGCCAGAAGGCGGATGTGTTGGACAAGGCCGGCGAAATCGAGCGGGAGGCCGAGCGTGTGTTCGGCGAGCCCGACGCCTTTGTCGCTAAGGGCGAGAATGTGCGCGAGGGGGCTTACGTGCCGCCGATGCTGTTTCATTGCGCCGACCCCGACGCGGCCACAACCGTGCACAGTGTCGAGGCGTTCGGCCCCGTCTCAACGGTGATGGGCTATCGCGATCTCGACCATGCCATCGCCCTTGCCAACAAAGGGCAAGGCAGCTTGGTGGCTTCGCTCTTCACCAACGATGGTGCGGTGGCACGGGAGGTGGCGCTGGGGGCGGGGCCCTATCATGGGCGCCTTTACATCAACAATCGCCATTCCATGAAGGAAAGCACGGGCCACGGGGCACCTTTGCCCCACATGGTCCACGGTGGGCCGGGCCGTGCGGGCGGCGGTGAGGAGTTGGGCGGCGTGCGCGGGGTCATGCACTACATGCAGCGCACCGCCGTCCAAGGCAGTCCTGACATTTTGACCGCCATCAGCGGCACCTGGGTGCCAGGCTCTCAGGAAGCTGCCACAGACGCCCACCCCTTCACCCGCCGCTTCGGCGAGATGGCTGTGGGCGAGACCCTCCACACCGAACCGCGCACGGTGACCATGGAGGACATTGAGCACTTCGCCACGTTCACGGGCGACACTTTTTACGCCCACATGATCGAGGAGGCCGCGGCGGCAAACCCGTTCTTCCCCGGACGGGTTGCCCATGGCTACCTGTTGTTGTCGTTCGCGGCGGGTTTGTTCGTGGAGCCGAGCCCAGGCCCTGTCCTTGCCAACACAGGGCTCGACAACCTGCGCTTCATGAAGCCTGTGGAACCTGGCGATGCCATCAAGGTCCGCCTGACGGTGAAGAAGAAGACCAAGCGCACGGACGAGTATGGCGAGGTGCGCTGGCACGTCACCCTCACCAATCAGGAGGATGACCTTGTGGCCGAGTACGACCTTTTGACCATGGTTGCCTTCTAGATACCGACGCTTTGCGATGGCTGGCGCTGCGCCTATAAGGGCGCGATGGTCCAGCCATCTGCCCACTTCCAGGACACCGTCGCCGCGCTTTCGGAAAATGGCGCGCTGAAGGTATGGTCGATCCTCGTCACCATTTTTGGCGACTTGGCCCAGGGGGAAGACGAGGCGATCACCGGCCCGGTCCTTTCGGCCATCACCGAGCGGCTTGGCATCAAGCCCGAAGCCCAAAGGGTGGCGCTGCACCGCCTGCGCAAGGATGGGTGGATCGAAAGCCGCAAAGATGGACGTGTCAGTCGCTACCAGCTGACGCCGTCGGGGCGCGCCCAGTCCCAGGCGGCAAGCCCGCGGATTTACCAACGCACCCCAACCGCCACAGCAGGATGGCATGCGCTGATTGCTCCTCCAGGGGCCGCTGCGGATCGTCACCTCACCCAGGATGACCTTTCGGCCAAAGGGTACGTGCAAATCCAGCCGTCGGTGTTTTTGCGCGCCGGTCCGCTGCGGGATGCGCCGTGCGCCTTTCTGCCCCTCGCCTCCGCCGGCAGCGCTGTGCCGGACTGGGTGCTGAACGCAGTCGCACCGGACGCCTTGGTGAGCGCCTACACCACCTTTGCAGACACGCTGGACGCCATCGCCCCCCACCTTCAGGAGGCGGCGCAGTGGTCAAGCCTTGAGCGTGTGGCCGCCCGCGTTCTTATCCTGCACGGCTGGCGCCGCCTTGTGCTGCGCCACACAGGGCTCACCGACAGTCTGTTTCCTGACGGCTGGGCAGGGTCGCGCTGCAGGCAGTTGGTGTTTGCCGCCCTCGACACCCTTGGCGAGCCCACCGTCAGCCCCGCCGTCCTCACAGAGCCAAAGGTCGCCGCCCACATTTAGAGCGCGTAACACCCGTCAACGAAGCGGCCGGGCCATCTCGAAGTTTTCAAGTTGGACCCCGCGCCGCTCGGCCGTATTGGCGCGGACCACGTCAAAGCCGAGGGACTGGAAGAAGGGCTTGGCGGTGTGGCTGACCATGGCCCACAGCCGCCCGTCGCCGTTCTGGCGCGCCGCTCTCTCCACCTGCGCGAATAGGGCTTTGCCGATTCCCTTGCCGATATGGTCATGGTGGACGAAGGCAAAGTCGATGTAACCGCCCTCCCCCAGCGTCATGAAGCCGACGATGGCATCGCCGTCTTGGGCCACGAACCCCTGCTGCCCTTTCAGACGCGCGCGCCAGACGTCGCGGTCGAGGGGCGCCAGCGACCAGGCGTTGCGCTGCGCCTTGGTGTAGTCGGCCGCCGTTACCCGCTGAACCGTCTCGTGGAAGAGGCGTGCAGTTTCTGCCAGGTCGCGCTCCACCAAAGGGCGGATGTGCATAGCTCTGCCCTCAGGCTGCCGCTTGTGTGCCGTGGGGCAGTTTGGTCTTCACCTTCACAGGATCGCGGCACAGGGCGTGAAGGAAACAGGTGCGCTCGGCAACGCGCAGCAGGTCCTGGGCGACGGCATCGTCAGCGCCTGTGTCCAGATAGACGTGGGTTTCCACAGGGTCGGTATCGCCGCGCTTGCCCGTCTCGCCAGATGCACCGCCAAGGGAGAAG
>JBCDCF010000118.1:0-8730 GCA_039182345.1 Pseudomonadota bacterium | reverse complement strand
GGTGTCGGACAAGGCCGACTGCGCCAAGCGCTCCTTCGAGGCGGGCCGCCTGATCGAGACCCCGTCGGCGTTGACCTTTGCCGATGGGATGGCCGTGCGCACCCCCGTGGCCGAGGCGCTCGACGTTTACGGCAAAGGGGCGGAGCGGATCGTCACCGTCAGCGATGATGGTGTGGCCGAGGCCATGCGCCTTTGCTTTCGCCACACCCACAATGTGGCCGAAGGCGCAGGCGCTGCCCCCCTTGCCGCCTTGATGGATGAGCGTGGCGCCATGAAGGGCCGCAAGGTGGGCGTCATCTTGTGCGGCGGCAATGTGGATACGGATGTGTTCACCACCGTCCTGTCCGGCCAGACCCCCAAGGTTGGTGCGCCTCGCCCCGTCACTGCCTGAGACCCCACGAACGCTCGCTGAAAGGAACGGCCGATGGCCCATAAGCGCGAAAACTTCTCCACCGGCTCCCACTTCGAGCACACCTATGGCTACTCCCGCGCGGTGAAGGTGGGCGAGACGGTCTATGTGTCCGGCACCGTTGGCCTCAACTATGACGAGGGCGGCATTCCCACCTCCGCGACCGACCAGTTCGACCAGATTGTCGCCAACCTCACCCGTGGCCTCGCCATGGCCGGCGCACGGCTTGAGGATGTGGTCCAGCTCGTCATTTATGTGACAGGCGCCGATGTGTTTGAAGAGATCGGCCCTTCGCTCAAGGCCGCGTTCGGCCCCATCGCCCCCACAAGTACGGCCGTGGTGGTTGCCTTCCCCTTCCCAGACATCAAGCTTGAGATTTCAGCAACCGCGGTGATTGGCTGCGGCAACTGACGCAAACGCTTTTGCAACTTCAGTCCGTTGTACTGCCCTTTGCTCAGCCGTTGTTGTTGGCGTCCTGCAAGCTGAACTGTTGCAGAAATGTCAATCCGTTAAGTTTGTGTTGAGCAAATGGGTGCAACCCGGTGGGCAGGGTCTCTTTCGCCGCCTAGTGTGATCGTGCAAAGGAGCTTCTCGCGGCACCTGTTGCCGTACGGTCACCGAAGGGAGTGTGTGCGTTGCTGATGATCGGTTGGAAAAACGTGCGCACCTGCGTCTTCGTGGTTCTCGGTGCTGCCGCCCTTGCCGGGTGCAGCGGCACCATCGCGTCCCTTGAGCCTGCCCTGTCCGAAGCCCCCAAGGAGACCAAGAGCGCCTCTGCCGGCCGGCAGATGATCGGCAAGCCCTACAAAGTGGGTGGCCGCTGGTATCACCCGCGCGAGGACAAAGACTACAACAAGGTGGGCAAAGCCTCCTGGTACGGCCCGAAATTCCACGGCCGTCGCACCGCCAATGGCGAGCGCTTCAACCAGAACGCCATGACTGCCGCCCACCCGACGCTGCCGCTTCCCTCTTATGTGCGCGTCACCAATGTGCGCTCCGGCAAGGCTGTGGTGCTGCGTGTGAATGACCGTGGGCCATTTGCCCGTGGGCGCATCATCGACGTCTCCAAGGCTGCGGCCACGAAGCTTGGTTTCCGCAGCGCCGGCCACGCGAAGGTGCGTGTTGAGTATCTTGGCCCTGCGCCCGTGGGTGGTGGCGATAGGGAAACTCAGGTGGCCGCTGCCAAATACGGCACGTCGAGCCAAGCCGAAGGCGGTCTGTCCATTGGCAAGTTGAACCCCTTCCGCCGTGGCGAGCGCCCTGCTGAAGAGGCCGCCGACGCCCCCGTGAAGGTGCGCCTGGCAGCCACCGAATCGCGCCCGGTGCGCACGGCGAGCACGCTGCCCGGCGTCACCCGCACCGCCTCAAGGCGGGCTGTGGAGCCGCCTCGCGAGGAGCCTGCTGCCGCTGTGGCTTACTCAGAGCCCACCACGCCGTCCAAGGAATCGGGCGCCATCGACGCCGTCATCGCCCTCAACGCGGAAGAGGAGCCGGCGCCTACCGCGCCTGCGCAAGCTGCGCCCCAGCCAACCAAACCGCTTCCCGCGGTCGCCGTTGAAGCCAGCGACAGCCGCGTTTCCAGCGCCCACGATGTGTTTGCCGCCATCGACAGCACCGCCAATGGCGCGGGAGAGTTGCGCGGCACCGCACCGGCGCAGTAGGTCTCTTCAACGCCCCAAGTGCATGAGGGGTCAGGGCGCGTGCCGCATGGCCTGACGGGCCGTGTTGCGGCGATGTGCGATGCGTTGAGGGGCGTTGGATCGTGGCCGGGCTGTTCATCACCTTCGAAGGCGGGGAGGGGGCCGGCAAATCCACCCAAGCCAAGCGCCTTGCCAAACGCTTCCGCGATGAAGGCCTCACCGTGGTCCTCACCCGAGAGCCTGGTGGCTCGCCCCAGGCCGAGCGGGTGCGCGCTGCCCTTCTGACCGAGGCAGGGCGAGACCTCCCTGGCGTGGAACAGGCGATCCTGTTTGCCGCGGCAAGGGCCGACCATGTGGACACGGTGATCAAGCCTGCCCTTGCCGATGGCCACGTGGTCATCTGCGATCGGTTTTACGATTCCACGGAGGCCTACCAGGGCGCAGCCGGTGCATCGCCCGCCATGATGGGCCTTTTGCAAACCATTGCCGTCGGCGCGCTCATCCCCGACCTCACCCTCGTCCTCGACCTGCCGCCCGAGAAAGGCCTCCAGCGCGCCCGCGCCCGCGATACCCTCGATGCCTTCGAGAACGACGACCTTGCCGTTCACCGCGCGCGGCGGGACGCGTTCCTGCGCATTGCCGAGCGGGAGCCGGGCCGCTGCGTGGTCATCGATGCATCGGGGGACGAGCATGCCCTTGCCGACACCATTTGGTCGAAGGTGATGGAGCGGCTCGACATGGCGGGCGCCTCGTGAGCCGCCCCATGGCAGCGCTCTAGACCGTGGCCCGCGCGCCGCGCCCCTTGAAGAGCGAGGCTGTGGCAGCCCCTGCCGAGCCCGACCTCATGGACTGGGTGACCCCACCGCGACAGGCTGCCGCGCTGGTGGGCCACACCGAGGCAAGAGCCCTCATCGAGGAGGCGTTCGCCCGCTCGGCCCCCCAGGCGCTCCTTCTGGTGGGCCCGCGCGGCATCGGCAAAGCCACCCTTGCCTTCCGTCTTGCCCGCACGCTCCTGACGCAGGCCCCCATAACGGCCGCCCTTCAGAGCGATCCCGACCACCGCGCCTCCCACCAGATTGGCGCAGGCACCCACCCAGGGCTTCTTCACCTGACGCGGCCTTATGACGACAAGACCAAGCGTCACAAAGCGGACCTCACCGTGGATGTTGTGCGCCGCGTGGTCCCGTTCCTCGGTGGGACGGCGGCGGCAGGGGGGTGGCGCGTCGTCATTGTGGACGCTGTGGACGACCTCAACCCCAATGCCGCCAACGCGCTCCTGAAAAGCCTTGAGGAGCCGCCGCGCCAGACCCTTTTCATCCTCATTGCCCACATTGCCGGCAAGGTGCTGCCCACATTGCGCTCCCGCTGCCGCACCATCTCGCTGCGCCCTTTGCCGGACGAGGACGTGGCCGCCGTCCTGCGCCACATGGAGCGCAACCCAAGCCTTGCGAATGAGGCTGAGGGGAGCGTGCGCCGCGCCCTTGCCATGGATGGTGCTGGCGCCGATGTGATGGCCCGCGCCCGCCGCCTTTTGACGCCGGACGCCATCAAGGACCTGCGCCAACACCACGCCCTTGCCGACCTTGCCGCCCAACGCAAGGACGACAATTTCGCCGTCATCGTCGACCTGGTGCTCGACACGTTCGCCGCGCGGGCGAGGGCAGGGGCCGCCACCTTGCCGCCAGAGGCGCTGGACGCTTACGCCAAGGTCTTCATGGGCGCCTTGAAGGAGCGCCGCGGGGTAGAGATCCTGAACCTTGACCGCAAGGAGTTCGTGCTCTCCCTGTGCAGCGCCCTTGCCGATGCCGACAGGCTCGCCCGAGGTGGATCGGCCAGCCGCTGATCGGCGCTTGACAACAGGGGGCGCTGGGACCGATGGGATGGCCCCATGAACCCCCGCTACACCATAACGACCGCGATCTCCTATCCGAACGGTGCGCCGCACATCGGCCATGCGTACGAGTTGATCGCGACCGACGCCATCGCGCGCTTCAAGCGCCTTGATGGGTTCACCGTTCATTTCTGCACAGGCACGGATGAGCACGGCCAGAAAATGGTCGAAACGGCAGCCGCCGAGGGCATCAGCCCCGCTGACCTTGCCGACCGCAACACCCCTTTGTTCAAGAAGATGGTGACGGCTGTGAACGCCTCGCCTGACGACTTCGTGGCGACCCGCGAAGCCCGTCACGTGGACGCCTCCCAAGCCATCTGGCAGGCGATGGCCAATGCCGGGGACATTTATCTCGGCCAGTATGGGGGCTGGTACTCGGTGCGCGACGAGGCGTTCTTCACCGAGAGCGAACTCACCGACCATGAGGACGGCACCAAGCGCGCCCCCACAGGCGCCCCTGTGTCCTGGATGGAGGAGCCCAGCTACTTCTTCCGCCTGTCAGAGTTTCAGGACCGCCTGCTCGCCCATTACGAGGAGAATCCTGACTTCATCGGCCCGGAAACCCGGCGCAATGAGGTGATCTCCTTCGTGCGCGGCGGGCTGAGGGACCTGTCCATCTCGCGCACCTCCTTGGATTGGGGTGTGCCTGTGCCGGGCGACCCTTCGCACGTCATGTACGTGTGGGTGGATGCGCTCACCAACTACATCACCAGCGTTGGCTATCCGAGCGATGGGGAGCGGTTTGCAAAGTTCTGGCCCGCTGACCTTCACGTCATCGGCAAGGACATTGTGCGCTTCCACACCATCTATTGGCCCGCCTTCTTGATGAGCGCTGGGATTGCGTTGCCGCGCCGTGTTTTCGGCCATGGCTTCTTGTTCAACGCGGGCGAGAAGATGTCCAAGAGCGTCGGCAACGTGCTCGACCCGTTCGATCTGGTGGAGGCTTTCGGCGCAGATCCGGTGCGCCACTACCTGTTGCGCGAGGTGCCGTTCGGCCAGGACGGCAACTACTCGCTGGAGGGCTTCATCCAACGGGTCAATGCGGATTTGGCCAACGATGTGGGCAACTTGGCCCAGCGCTCGCTGACCATGATCGCCAAGCACTGCAACGCCGCCCGCCCAGCCATCGACACGCTGACGGCCGAGGATGAGGCGCTCCTCAAAGCCGCCGCCGACCTCGCGGACCGCTGTCGTGAGGCTGTGGACCGTCAGGCGCTCCACACCGCGCTCGCGGCAATCTTCGAGGTGGCGTCGGAGGCGAACCGCTACTTTGCAAGCCAGGAGCCATGGGTCCTGCGCAAGAGCGATCCTGAGCGCATGGCAACGGTGTTGGGGGTGACGGCCGAGGTGTTGCGCCAGTTGGGCATCTTGCTGCAGCCCTTTGTGCCGCAGACGGCTGAGCGTCTCCTTGCGCTTCTGGCCGTGCCCGAGGACGCGCGCACACTTGCCCACCTCAGCGAGGTGCCGCGGGCAGGGGAGGCGCTCCCCGCCCCCTCGCCCATCACACCGCGGCTTGAGCTGGAGGCCAGCGCGTGAGCCTTGTGGACAGCCACTGCCATCTGGACTTTCCAGACTTCGAGGATGAACTGCCCGACGTCCTCGCCCGTGCCCGCGAGCGCGGTGGGGAGCGGTTTTTGACCATCTCCACCCGTGTGCGCCAGTTCGACCGTTTGCGCCCCATCATCGCGGCTCATGAGGATGTGTTTGCCTCCATAGGCACACACCCCCACAACGCCGGCGAAGAGCGGGACGTGCCGCTGGAGGATATCCTTACCATTGCCAAGGAGCCCAAGGTGGTGGCCATCGGCGAGGCGGGGCTCGACTACTATTACGACAAGTCCCCGCGGGAGGATCAGGCGGCGGGCCTGCGCAGGCACATCGAGGCCGCGCGCATCACCGGCCTTCCCCTCATCATCCACGCCCGCGACGCTGACGAGGACATGGCCGAAATCCTTGAAGACGAGATGGGGAAGGGGGCCTACAAAGCCGTCCTCCACTGCTTCTCTTCGGGGCCCGACCTTGCCCGCCGGGGGCTTGCCATGGGCCTTTACGTGTCCTTCTCGGGGATCGTCACGTTCAAGAGCGCGGCGGCCTTGCGGGAGACTGCCAAGACCGTCCCCCACGACCGCCTTCTGGTGGAGACCGACGCCCCTTACCTTGCCCCCCAACCCCATCGCGGCAAACGCAACGAGCCTGCATTCGTGGCCGACACGGCGCGCATCCTGGCAGAGGCCATCGGCATGGAGCCTGCCGCCCTTGCCAAAGCCACCTCCGACAATTTCTACCGCTTGTTCGACAAAGTGAGCGCGACCGCACCCGCCCAATGACCGAGCGCCTGAGGTTCACGATTTTGGGCTGCGGCTCATCGGGCGGCGTACCGCGTGCGGACGGCGATTGGGGCGCGTGTGACCCACACAACCCCAAGAACCGCCGCCGCCGCTGCGCGCTCCTCATCGAGCAATCCGGCGACAACGGGACGACCCGCGTCCTGGTGGACACCGGGCCTGACCTGCGCGAACAGCTCCTGTCGGCCGGCGGCGGGCTGTTGGACGGCGTCGTCTACACCCACGCCCATGCCGACCACATCCACGGGATTGACGATCTGCGGGCGCTCGCCCTGTCCCAGCGAAGGCGGGTGGATGTCTTTATGGATGAGGCGACGCTGGCCCGCGCCCGCGAGGCGTTTGCCTATTGCTTCTCTGAGGTGAGCCGCGGCTATCCACCCATTCTCAACGCCCATGTGGTGACGCCTGGAACGCCTGTGATCATCGACGGCGACGGCGGTGCCATTTCCTTGATGCCGTTCGCCCAGGTGCACGGGCGCATCATCTCCTTAGGCTGGCGTGTGGGCGATTTTGCCTATTCCAGCGACCTCAACGACCTGCCTGAGGAAAGCCTTGCGCACCTTGAAGGCCTCGACGTGTGGGTGGTGGACGCTTTGCGCTACCGCTCCCACTCAAGCCACTTCACGGTGGAGCAGGCGCTGGAGTGGATCGCGCGGCTCAACGCCAAGCGTGCCGTCCTCACCAACCTCCACCAAGACCTCGACTATGAGACCCTGCGCCAAGGCCTGCCATCCCACGTCACACCGGCCTACGATATGATGGTGCTGATCGCTTGAGGCGAGCCACCGCCATCATCGCGCTGGTTCCATAATCCATCTTATGCGACTGGCCGATGGCGGTGGGCGGCTATCAGCGCTCCATGGCAAGCTTCAGACCAAGGCCCATCAGGATGGTCCCCCCTGCGCCACGGATGATCCTCTGGGCGCGCAGCGAGTGTTTGAGCCGCGCCACCAAGGCGCTCGCCATCACAACGCTCACAAGGTCAGCAGCGCTGAACATGAGGTTGGTAATGGTGCCGAGGATGAGGAACTGGAGCCACACGGGCCAGGCACCTGCCGTCTCGATGAACTGCGGCAGAAAGGCAAGGTAGAAAAGCGCTGCCTTGGGGTTCAACACCTCCACGAGGATGCTTTGGGTGAAGGCGCGGGCGGGTGACTGGACCTTCGGTGTGGGCCCTCCGTCCCTGGCAGGCGCGCGAAACAGGCGAAATCCGAGCCAGATGAGGTAGAAGGCCCCGGCAATCTTCACCACCGCATAGGCTGCGGGCACGGCCTGGAACAGCGCAAACAGACCTGCCGCTGCTGCCACCACGTGCACATAGCCGCCCACATGGATGCCAAGGGCTGCCATGAAGCCAGCGGCCCGCCCGCCAGCAAGGGTTCTGGCCGCCGTATAGAGCATGGCCGGCCCAGGCATCACCGCAAACACGATGCCTGCCAGAAAGAAAGGGATCAGAACGTCTGTGGACATGAGGGACGAGCACTCCGCCGCGCTGCCTTTGGAACGCACAAAGTGCCATAAATCCTTCGCGCCCGTGTGCCCACAGTCCCACACCTCACCAAGGAGGCGTCATGACAGCGCCCATCGAACGCCTGCGGGACATTATGGCGAAGCTGCGCGACCCTGACGGCGGCTGCGCCTGGGATCTGGCGCAGGACTTTGCCTCCATCGCTCCCTACACCATCGAGGAAGCCTACGAGGTGGCCGACGCCATCGAGCGCGCCAACATGGACGACCTTAAGGAGGAGCTGGGCGACCTCCTCCTCCAAGTGGTGTTCCATGCGCAGATGGCTGAGGAGGAAGGCCGCTTTGCCTTCAACGATGTGGCCGAGGCCATCTGTGAGAAGCTGGTGAGGCGCCACCCCCACGTCTTCAGCGATGGTGCTGCCCGCACGCCTGAGGAAATCAAGCGCGTGTGGGATGAGATCAAGGCGGAGGAGAAGGCCCACAAGCCCAAAGGCTTGATTGAGGACGTGCCGGTTTCCGTCCCCACCCTCGTCAGGGCGCAGAAGATGCAAAAGCGCATGGCAAAGGCAGGGATGGATTGGCCTGACCTGCCGAGCGTTGCGGCGAAGATCGACGAGGAGGTGGCCGAGTTCACCGCTGCCGTCAAAGCCGGCGATACCGCGCAGATCGAGGCCGAGTTCGGCGATGTCCTCTTCACCCTCGTTAACGTCGCCCGCCATGCGGGGATCGATGCCGACAACGCACTGCGCCGCACCAACGCCACCTTCGCGGCCCGCGTGCGCAGGATGGAGGCCATTGCCAAGACCCGCGGGCTCGATGTTGAGACCCTCGACCTCGACGCCTGGGACAGGCTTTGGGACGATGCGAAGGCTGCCGAGGCAGCCGCCGCCTAATCGCTAAGGCCGGTAAGGCTCTCCCACCACTTCAGGCTCGGGCTCTGAAAGGCCGAGACGGTGGAGAGCGTCGGCCTTTTGCGCG
>JBCDCF010000117.1:0-8748 GCA_039182345.1 Pseudomonadota bacterium | reverse complement strand
TTGCCGACCAGGTGGACGCCGTTGCCACAGTCACCGCCGCACAATCGCCCTGGGTGGAGGAGTTGCTGCGCGCCCCAGGCGTGAAGATTGTCGATGCCGAGCATGTGGACGCCATCGCACGGCGCTTCCCGTTCGCCTATAGGGTCGACCTTCCCGCGCGGGTGTTCGACTTTCGCGCTTCCATTCCCAACCGTGACATTGCCGCCCTCGGCGTTGCCACAAACCTTGTGGTGCGCGAGGAGCTGCACCCGGCCATCAAACAGGTCCTCCTCCAGGCATCCTCCGATGTGGCGCGGGGAAGCCGCATCCTTGGCACCGTCGGCCAATTCCCCTCCCGCGATTATGGCGAGTTTCCTTTGGATTCAGAGGCGGAGCGCTACTTCAACTTCGGCCCTTCGCCCATGCGGCGCTATCTCCCGTTCTGGGCCGCCAACCTGTTGGAGCGGTTCTGGGTGCTGATCATCCCCATCGCCACCCTCATCGTGCCGATCCTCAGATTCGGTCCATCGACGGTCACATGGGGCATCCGCCGGCGCATCTACCGCCACTACAAGGAGTTGCGCGAACTTGAGGCCGCCGCGCAAGAGGCCAACAGCGATGAAGAGCGCGCCAAGGTGCTTGAGGCCCTCGACAAGGTGGAAGAGCAGATCAAGGAGGTCGTGGTTCCCCTCGCCTTCCGTGACGACCACTATCGCCTGCGCACCCATGTGGTGTTCGTGCGCGAACAGGTGAGCGCCCCGCCCGAGGACACCGAGGCACAGACTGAGACCGCCACCCGGACCGCCATCCGCTGACACTCCGCCTTCCCCGATCCACGCCCTGTCGCCGCGCAGCACCCGCACTATGTGCCATGACACGTGACGACGCCACAACAAGGACCGACCATGACGATCGACCTCTACACCTGGGGCACCCCCAACGGCAAAAAAGTCTCCATCATGTTGGAGGAGGTGGGGCTCGACTACACGGTTCACCCCATCAACATCACCAAGGACGAGCAGTTTCAGCCGCACTTCCTCGCCGTCTCCCCCAACAACAAGATCCCTGCGATCGTCGACAACGACACCGGTCAGTCGTTGATGGAATCGGGCGCGATCCTCCTCTACCTGGCGGAAAAGACCGGCAAATTGATGCCCAGCGACACCGAAGGCCGTTGGCGCGCCATGGAGTGGTTGATGTGGCAGATGGGCGGCTTCGGCCCGATGCTCGGCCAGGCCCACCACTTCCACCGCTTCAACAAAGGCAAGTCCGATTACGCCGAGGCCCGCTATCTGAAGGAAGCGGCCCGCCTTTATGGCGTCCTCGACAAGCGCCTTGAGGGCCGGGAGTTCCTCGCCGGCGACTATAGCGTTGCCGACATTGCCACCTTCCCCTGGGCCGCCCGCCACCCCTGGCAGGACGTTGACCTCAACGACTATCCGAACGCCAAGCGCTGGTACCTTGCCATTGCCGAGCGCGATGCGGTCAAGCGCGGCTACAACGTCCCCTCAGAGGCTGAGATCCCGATGCCCGCGTAGCAGCGCCCCTCGTCATGTGGACAGGAAGCGGACCGTGTCGGCCTCAAAAACGCCCGCGGTCAGCTTGCCTGTGAAGGTGGCACCGGTGTCGAGATTGGTGCGCCAGGCTCTGTGGTCGGGCCGCTCAACAGGGGTGTGGCCGTGCACCACATGGCCTGGCAGCGGGCCGCCATAGTCCAAGAACTCGTGGCGGATCCACATGAGGTCCTCCTCCCTTTGGGCGTCGAGAGGCTGACCGGGGACAAGACCGGCGTGCACGAAGATCATCTCTTCCTCCTGGTGGAGGACGGGAAGGGTCATCAAAAAGTGCACGTGATCGGCAGGGACCGCAGCGCTAAGAGCTCTTTGTAAAAGGCCGGGGTCGTGGCCGGCACGGGCAGGGTCCACCCCGTAGGAGCGCATGGTCGCATCGCCGCCGAAACTGCGCCACAGCCTCATCTGCTGGGGATCGGTCATGGCGTCGAGGAAGGCGGCCTCGTGGTTTCCCTTCAGGCACACACGCCGGCGCCCTTCTTTGGGCAGCGCCATCATTGCGGCAATCACGCCTTGGGAATCGGGCCCCCTGTCCACATAATCGCCCAGAAAGACCTCGAGCACATTGGCGTGGGGGCGCTCTAAAAGGTCAGCGTCGATGGCCTCCATCAGCCGGTCGAGCAGCCCGATCTCGCCGTGGATGTCGCCCACGGCGTAGATGCGCATGCCCTCAGGGACCCTCAACGCCACGGGGTCACGCCGATCAGATGCCCTCTTGAATCCAACGCCCACAACCGTGAAAAGGAGCGCCCTACAAGGAAGCTGACCTTGCCAGAACTCATCGACTTTGCGGTGATCCTCGCCGCCACAGGCGCGCTTGCAGGGCTCATCGGCGGCTTGATGGGGGTTGGCGGCGGTTTCGTCATTGTGCCGATCCTATACAACATTCTGCCCGCGTTGGGCGTCAGCCAATCGGTCGCCATGTCGATGGCGGTGGCGACCTCGCTTGCCACAATCGCCTTCACGTCGGCCGTTGCCGGGTTGTTGCGAGGGCCGGCCAGCATCGCCTCCTCGCCATCCCTGCGCCTTGCCTTGCCCGCAGGCGCAGGCGCTGTTGTGGGCGGCGCCCTTGCGGGGACGCTCGATGCCAGAATGTTGACGCTGCTTTTTGCCACAACCGCCTTTCTTGTGGCCTTCTACCTGACGCTGCTGCGCGCCATGGTGTGGGCCGATGCGCCTGTGGGCGGCACATCCCGTGCCATCGCAGGTGGCCTTCTTGGCGCAGTGGGCGTGTTGACCGGCACCGCCGGCCGCGCCCTCGGCATTCCCCTTTTGACACTGATGGGTGTCGGCCAGAGCGAGGCGATGGCGACCATGGCCCGCCTTGCCGTCTTCATCGCCGTGCCGGGCTCCATCGCGTTCATTGTGGTGGGGGCCGGCGATCCACGGGTGCCGCCTGGAAGCCTTGGCTATGTGAACCTCCTGGGCGTGTCCATCATGGCGCCCGTGGCGCTCCTGTTCCTGGCGGTGGGTGAGAGATTGGCGCGGTCCGTGCCGCCCACCTTCCTGTCGGTGGCCTTTGCGCTCTACCTCATCGCCGTCGGGGCGCGGATGGTGACAAGCCTTTAGCACGCATCTCGCCGGGCGTTGTTCCTCGATGGTCGCGAAATCCAAGCTTTCGCGGCCCCCATGCCGGCCCTCCCCGGCCACAACTGCCCACCGGAAAGAACAGCGGCAAGATGACCTGGAGGCTGGACGGAACTTGCGCTGTGATCTATGACCTCGCTGCGAAAGAGTTCCAGCTATTGAGAAGAACTCTAAGGAATATTCTTGTCTGTACCGCCTCTAATCTATCGAGTGTCTGGTGAGTGAACGGCAAAGGCGCAGCAGCGCCCGCACCTGGCTGACAGGATCGGCAGCGGCCATCGGGCTCCTGACCCTCCTGCCGCTCGCCGCTCTCGTCGTCACAGCCTTCGGCCAGAGCGAGGGGACGGTGGGCCATCTTGTGGCAACCGTCCTGCCCCGCTACGTCGCCACGACCACCGCCCTTGTGGTGATGGTGGCGTTCGGGGTCGTGGCCATCGGGGTGTGTGCGGCCTGGCTCGTCACCATGTGCCGTTTTCCAGGGCGCAGTGTGTTTGCCTGGGCGCTGGTGCTGCCCTTTGCCATCCCAGGCTATGTGAGCGCCTACGCCTACACCTACCTGCTGCAACACCCCGGACCGGTGCAGACGGCCCTGCGCGATGTGACAGGGTGGGGCCCGCGCGACTATTGGTTCCCGGACATTCGCAGTGTGGAAGGGGCTGCCTACGTCCTCGTCCTGGTGCTTTACCCTTACGTCTACCTCCTTGCCCGCGCGGCCTTCCTCCAGCAATCGGCCAGTGCGTTTGAGGCCAGCCGCACCCTTGGCCGCTCCCCCTGGCGCGCCTTTGCGGGGGTGGCCGTGCCCCTTGCCCGCCCGGCCATTGTCGCCGGTCTTGCCCTTGCGATCATGGAGACCTTGGCCGACTACGGCACCGTCGCCCACTTTGGCGTGGAAACCTTCACCACCGCCATCTACCGCACCTGGTTCTCCATGGGCGACAGGGTGGCGGCCGTGCAGCTCTCCCTCACCCTTGTCGGGTTCGTCCTTCTGGTCCTGGCACTGGAGCGGGTGGGCCGACGTGGCGCACGCTTTTCCGACACGCGCACAGGACGGCCGATGCCGCAAATGGTGTTGCGCGGCTGGCGGGCGGTTGCTGCGGTGGTGCTGTGCGCCATCCCCATCATCCTCGGCTTCATCGTCCCTGTGGGGACGCTTGTGGCCGTGGCGGTGGCGCTCGACGTTGATGTGTTCGACCCGCGCTACACGCGCCTTGTCTCCAACACGCTCATCCTTGCCAGCATCGGCGCGGCGGTTGCCGTCCTCGTTGCCACGCTGATCGCCTATGCACGGCGCATCGATGCCAGCTGGCTCACCCGCATGGTGGGACGCCTTGCAGGCTTCGGCTATGCCGTCCCAGGCGCTGTGATTGCCGTTGGCCTGTTGATCCCTTTCGGCGCGTTCGACCAGACCTTGAACGCCTTCATGACGCGCACCTTCGGCATCTCCACAGGGCTCGTCCTCACAGGCACCATCACGGCGTTGATCTTTGCCTACGTGGTGCGCTTCCTCGCCGTCTCCCTCAACGGTGTGGAGGCGGGTTTGGCGCGGGTGGCCCCCAACCTCGACAGCGCCTCGCGCACCCTTGGTGTGGGGCCCGCAGGCACCTTCGTGCGCATCCATGCCCCGCTGTTGAAAGGGGGTCTGTTGACCGCCTTCCTGATCACCTTCGTGGACATCATGAAGGAGCTGCCGGCAACGCTCATCCTGCGGCCCTTCAACTTCGATACCCTCGCCATCCACGCCTACCGCCTCGCCTCAGACGAGCGCCTTGCCATGGCAGCCGTTCCCTCGGTGATGATTGTGGCTGTGGGTCTGTTGCCGGTGATCTTGTTGTCGCGCCAGATCGCCCGCTCGCAGCCTCGCGCCGACCCCATCGGCCGCGTGGTGCACAGCCCCGTGCAGCCCCAACCGCCCGTTGCCTTTCCGGCCCACACGGCGGGGGAGGAGCCGGCAAGCCAGCCCCTTGCGCCAAGCGAATCCAAAGCGGCCTGACACACCGCTCAATCGGTGCTTGCGGGGATGCTAAGGGTCTGGCAAGTCTGACCGATGTCTGTTTTCCCCTTTCCTGCCATTGTTGAACAGAGCGCCATGAAGCGTGCGCTCATCGCCGTTGCCATCGACCCTGCCATCGGCGGCGTCCTCATCTTCGGAGATCGCGGCACGGGCAAGTCCACCGCCGTCAGAGCGCTGGCGGCCACCCTTCCCACCATGCGCGTGGTGGCGGGCTCGCTCTACAATACCGACCCCGACCGCCCGCAGGACGTTGAAGCCGACCCCTCCGTCACCACACAAAAGCCTAAGACGGCCAAGGTCTCAGTCCCCGTGGTCGACCTTCCCCTCGGTGTGACGGAGGACCGTGTGGTGGGCGCCCTCGACCTTGAGCGGGCCTTGGCCACGGGGGAAAAGGTGTTCGAGCCTGGCCTCCTCGCCCGCGCCCACAGGGGCTTTTTGTACATCGACGAGGTGAACCTTTTGGAGGACCACATCGTCGACATCCTGCTCGATGTGGCTGCCTCAGGGATCAACGTTGTGGAGCGTGAGGGCCTGTCGGTCCGCCACCCCGCGCGGTTCGTGATTGTGGGGTCAGGCAACCCTGAAGAGGGGGAGTTGCGACCCCAGCTTCTGGACCGGTTCGGCCTCGCAGTGGACGTGTCCACCCCCACAGACATTCCCACACGTGTGGAGATCATCAAGCGCCGGGACGCGTTCGAGCAGGACAGGGACGCCTTCATCGCCACCTATAAGCGCGCCAGCGACCGCCAGCGAAGGGCCATCACCACCGCCCGCAACCGCCTGGAGGACGTGACGGTGAACGACCCGATGCTTGAAAGGATTGCCGCCCTCGGCCTTGCCCTTGGCACCGACGGCGCGCGGGGGGAGTTGACGCTGATGCGCACCGCCCGCGCTCTCGCCGCCTATGCCGGCCACGAGACTGTGGGCGAAGGGGACCTGCGGGAAGCCGCTCCCCTTGCCCTCACCCACCGCCTGCGCCGCGACCCTTTGGACGAGTCGGGCTCGGCCACACGGGTGGACCGCGCGGTGGCAGAGGTGTTGGGCACCTAGATGGCGCGACCCACAGCCCCCCGCCGTGCCAAGCCTGGCGCGGCGCGATGACGGCGGCTGTGGAAGCGCGCCTTGCCGCCCACCGCCAGCGTCTGCGCGGGGCCGAGGCCGGCAATGTGGACGCCGATCATCGCGCCGCCCTTGCCATTGCCATGCTGAAGGCGGCGCCAGCCGCGTTTGCCGGCGTGTGGCTGCGGGGCGCGCCGGGGGCCGGGCGAGACGCGGTCCTTGCCGCCCTCGGCCCCATCCGCCGCATTCCCATCAATGCCGACAGAGGCCGGCTCCTCGGCGGGCTTGACCTCTCCGCCACCCTCACCGCGGGCGCACCGCGCTACCATCGCGGCCTCCTGGATGATGGTGACGGCCTGTTCGTGGTCTCCCCTGCGGAGCGGTTGCCGACGGAGACGGCGGGCCTTCTTGCCAGCGCTCTGGACGGCATCTCCCCAGATGGGGCGCCGCGCAACGGCCCCGCCCTTGCCCTTGTGGCCATTGACGAAGCCGGGCCCGATGACCCCGCCCTCGACGCGCGCCTTGCGGAGCGCCTCGCCTTTGCCATCGACAGCGACGCGCTCACAGGCGATCCCCTGCCGGACGTGGACGAGGTGCCTGAGGACTGGCGGTCCGTTACACTCGCACAGGAGGCGATGGCAGGGTTGACGGCCACCGCCCTTGCCTTCGGCGTCGTATCCTTGAGGGCCAGCCTTCATGCCGCCGCCGCCGCGCGGGTGATTGCCGCCCTTGCCGGCCGCACCCTTGTGGACGAGACCGACATGGCCCTTGCCGCCGCCCTCGTCATTGCCCCGAGAGCCACCCAAGTGCCGGCTCCACCAGATCCTCCCCAAGAGGAGGCGCAGGACACTGACGCAGAGGGCGAGGACGAGAACACCGCCCCGCCCCCGCCTCCGCCCCAAGACCCTGGCTCTGCCACCGATAGCCGCGAGGAAGAGGGCGAACTGGGCGATGATCGCTTGGTGGAGGCCGTCACCGCAGCGCTCCCCGAACAGCTCCTGGCAGGCCTTGCGGGGCGTGCGCCAAAGACCAGCGGGGCCGGCCGGGCAGGCACCACCACCAAAGGGGTCGGCCGACGGCCCGCGGGTGTGCGCGCTGGCCTGCCTGGTCCGAAAGGGCCCCTTGCGCTGGTGGAAACGCTGACGGCGGCCGCCCCCTGGCAGAGGGTTCGCCAGTCACCCAGCGGCGGCATTTCGGTGCGCCAGTCGGACCTTCGCATTCGCCGGCTGAAGGCAAGGGCCGCCACCACGGTGATCTTTTGCGTGGATGCCTCCGGGTCCCAGGCCTTTGCCCGCATGGCCGAGGCCAAAGGCGCCGTGGAGCGGTTGCTTGCCCAGGCCTATGTGCGGCGCGACCAGGTGGCCCTCATCGCTTTTCGCAAGGAAGACGCGGAAATCCTGCTCCCGCCCACCACAAGCCTCACCCGCACGAAACGGGCACTCACGGCCCTTCCAGGCGGTGGCGGCACCCCTTTGGCGGCCGGAATTGCCGCCGGCTATCGCCTTGCCGAACGGGCCCTGAGGGAGGGGCGCGAACCCACCTTGATGATCCTCAGCGACGGCCGCGCCAACGTCACCCTTGAAGGCACCGGCGGGCGCGATGTGGCGACCCAGCAGGCCACCGCCGCAGCCCGCACCGTGGCCGCGGCAGGCATTGCAGCCGTCGTGGTGGACACAGGGCGGCGGCCAGGCGCTGCGGCACGCAACCTTGCCACCGCCATGGGCGCCCGCTACGTCCCCTTGCCGCGCAACGATGACCGCGCCCTTGCCGATCTTGCCAAAGGCAAAGGCGCATGACCTCCACCGCCAAGGCCCCGCACACGCCATGATCCCCACAGGCGACAAGCCCGACTTTGCCACCGACGGGCGCGCCTGGCCTCACAGGGACAAGAGCCGCTTCGTCGCCGCCGACGGCCTCACCTTCCACGTTCAGACCCTTGGGGGAGGCGAGGACATTGTCCTGTTTCACGGCACGGGCGCTGCCACCCACTCTTTTCGCGCGCTGATGCCCCTTTTGGCCCAAACCCACAGGGTGACGGCATTCGACCTTCCCGGCCACGGCTTTACCGACACGCCCATTTTCACACAGATGACGTTGCCGGGGGTCGCCCGTGCATCGGCGAACCTACTGTCATCGCTAGAGATTTCGCCGGTGGCGCTGGTCGGCCACTCGGCAGGGGTGGCCGTTGCCTTGCGCATGGTGCTGGATGGGCGTGTGCGGCCTCAGGTGGTGGTGGGCTTCAATGCGGCGCTGAAGCCCTTTGCAGGCGCTGCCGGCCCGTTCTTTTCAGCGCTCGCCAAAGTTCTTTTCGTCAACCCGATGACGCCGCGTCTGTTCTCCGCCTCCGCCAGCCGGCGACGGGTGGAGGGCCTTTTGCGCAACACAGGCTCGACGGTGGATGGGGAGACGGTGGACCAGTACAGAACCCTGTTTCGCCGGTCAGGCCACGTCAGCGGCGCCCTTGCCATGATGGCGGGGTGGGACCTCACCCCCCTGCGCCGCGACCTTGAGCGACTTCAAACGCCCCTGGTTCTGGTGGCG
>JBCDCF010000116.1:0-8773 GCA_039182345.1 Pseudomonadota bacterium | reverse complement strand
CTGCCACAGGCGCTTTTGCACCGCGTCCAGATCGGCGGACCCTGCAACACGCTCCCCAAGCGGCGTGTCGATGGACACAAGCTCGCGGATGCGCCCAGGCCGGCGCGACAGGACGAGGATGTGGTGGCCGAGCCGCACCGCTTCGGCAAGGTTGTGGGTGACGTAGCAGGCGCTGAACCGCTCACGCGTCCATAGGTCCACGAGGTCGTCCATCAGGAGCTCGCGGGTCTGACTGTCCAGCGCCGACAAAGGCTCGTCCATCAGCATCACGGCAGGGCGCACGGCAAGGGCGCGGGCGATGGCAACGCGCTGCTTCATGCCGCCTGAGAGTTGCCGCGGCCAGGCGCCTGCAAACTCGCTCAGCTTGGTGCGGGCAAGAACGTCCGCCACCGTTTCGCGCACCTCGGCAGCCGTCAGGTGATGGTCCTCAAGCACAAGGCGGATGTTGCCCTCCACCGTGCGCCAGGGAAGAAGGGCAAAGTCCTGGAAGATGAAAGTGAGCGGGTTGAGGGAGCCTGCTGGCGCCTCCCCCGCAATCAGCACCTTGCCCTCGCTCGGCCGCTCAAGCCCGCCGATCAACCGCAGCAAGGTGGACTTGCCGCAGCCCGACGGGCCGACGATGGCCACAATCTCCCCATCGCCGACGCGAAAGCCGATGGACTCCAAAACCGCCGTCGCGCCGTAGCGATGGCTGACGTCCTGGACGATGAGGTCCAACGGTTCGCGCCTGCGGTCGGTTCGCCTCACATGGACTGCGTGTCGACGAAGCTGGTGTCCACAAGGTCGTCCATGGTGACACCTTCAGGCACCAGACCCTCGGACTTGAACCAGTCCAGCTGGTCCTGAACGCTTGCCACATTGAGCGCGGCGCCAGGATTGATGCGCATGCCGAACGCACGGATGCGCGGGTCTGCCTTCTCGATGGGCTGATCGGCATAGACGTACTGGTGGATCATCTTGACGATCTCAGCCGTCTCAGCCTCCTCCAAGGTCTTGTCCACGAGGGCGGCATTATAGTCGTCGATCCCTTTGGAGAGGGCGGCAAGGAACCGCTCCACAAGGTCGCGATGCTCGTCCACGTTCTTGGTGGAGGTGAAGACAGCGGTCACCTGATAACCCGGGATATAGTCCGACACCTTGCCGATCTCGACAATCTCCGGCGAGCGGGAGAGAGCGTTCGCAATGTTGGGCACGATGGACCATGCGTCGATCTGGCCGGACTTCAACGCGCCGATCACCGCAGGCACTTTTTGCAAAGGCACCATGCGCACATCGTCGCGCGAAACGCCTTCCTTGTCGGCAATCTTGTGGGCCATGTAGTGGAAGGAGGAGCCTGCCGTCGTCACACCATAGCGCTTGCCGGCAAGGTCGGCAGGGCTTGTGAGGCCGGCATCGTGGGCAGCCTTCGAGGCGAGGATCTTCTGGCCCTCGACGCCGTCCACCTCTTGAAGCGCGCCGCCGATCACCTTGATGACGCCCTTGTCGGCAAGGCTGACGAGGCCGCCCGAGATGGCGGTCATCCCAAAGTCGATATCGCCTGAAGCAATGGCAACGGCCATGGGCTGCGCAGCCTGGAACGGCACGAAGGTGACATTCAGGCCTTCGGCGTCGAAGTAGCCTTTGCCTTCTGCGATGATGCTCGGCGCGTGGGACGTCAGGCGCAAGATGCCGACTTTGATGTCATCGGCGGCAAGCGCCGCGGGCGGTGCCAGAACGGCAAGGCTGAGCGCAGCGGCGGCTGCGGCCTTCATGAACGTGCGGCGGACGATGGCCATGATGTGCCTCCCCAAAATGTCGTTGACTGGCGATGAACCTCGCCTTTGCCGCCTGTCATAGTGGAAGGAGAGGAGCCTGGCGAGTGGGCGCTCTGCCCTACCCCTCGCCGAGACAGTGGGGCGCCGCGCCATCCTCCCAGAAGGGCTGTTTGTCGGCGCCAGGCGGCGGCACGACGGCGGCCCACCAGCCGTGGGCGCATTCGGAGCGGTAGGCCATCTCGTCCGCAAGGCTCGTGCCTGCCGCCTCGCAGGCGCTGTCGAGGGCGATGAGGGCGCGGCGGACCTCACCGTCGCCGGATTGGCCTCGGGCCGCCTCGCACATAGTGGTGGTGAAGTCGCGCATGGCCCCTGCCAAAGGGGTGTCGAGGGGCACCTGCCAGGCGCGGGTCCACTCCACCATCACGGCATCGATGGCGGCGGCCATTTCCATCTCGGCGGTGTTCTTGGCGGTGAGGCGCATGTGGCGCAAAAGCTCGGCGCGGGCGTGGACGGTGCGGGCGCTGACCGCGCTCTGGCGCATGGCGGCGATGGCGCCCTCAGCCTTTGCGGCCTCCTCGGCAATCACATCGCCCACGGGGCCACGCGCATCCAACGTCTGGAGCGCTTGGCGAAGGGCCGCGAACAGCCCGCGCACGTCCACCCTGTCCACCACGAAGGCGTTGGGGGTTTTGCCGAGGCGGCCGTTCCAGTCGATGGTGGTGCGCCCGCGCATCTCGCCGTCGTCGAGTGAGACCGTGACATGGCAGTCCCGCCCCGACACCAGCGAGGGGTCGTGGATGGCCGCCATCACGCACGGGTCGTGCAAGGGGTGGCGCGTGCCTTCCATCCCGCCAGGGCGCGGGCGGCTCATCATGGAGACGACGGTTCTGGCGGCCTTGGTGTCCAGCGCCTCAAGGGCGTGCACCTCCTCAGGGGTCAGCACCACGGCGTTGGTGGCATGAAGGCCGATCAGCGTAATCGGCACCCCTGAGGCAAGGACAATGGCCGCCGCATGGGGGTCGGCATAAACGTTGAACTCTGCCGCTGGCGTGATGTTGCCAAGGTCGCGCGCCCCGCCCATCAGCACAATTCTGCCGATCGCCTCGGCGATCTCGGGCGCCATGCGCAGGGCAAGGGCAATGTTGGTCAACGGCCCGAGACAGGCAAGGATCGCGGTGCCTGGCGCTTCGGCCTTAAGGTCGGCAATCAACGCGTCGACGGCGTGGGTGGGGTCGGCCTCCGAGGCAGGCGGCGGCAGGTGCGAGGCGGCAAGACCGTCCTTCCCCGTCACGAACTCCGCCGTCACCATGGTCGACACCAGCGGCCTGTCGGCACCTTCGTTGACGGGGGCAGAGGCGCCCGCAAGGTCGCGCACGCGCAAGGCGTTGGCCGTCGTCAAGGGGACGGCGACGTTGCCGGCAACGGTGGTGATGCGCTTCACCTTCATCAGGCCGAACGCCATCAAAAGGGCGACGGCATCGTCCTGACCGGGGTCGGTGTCGATATAGATGGACGGCACCGTCTCGCTCACGCTGCCGCCTCGGTGCCCATAATCATGTAGGTGATGTCGTCAGGCTTCAGCCCGTCGATGGGGCGGTCGTGGATCTTGCGACCCTGGCGCAGGATCGCCACGCGGTTCGCCACCGCCACAACGTCATGCATGTTGTGGCTGATGAGGATGATGGTGTGGCCGTCGTCGCGCAGCTTGCCGATGAGGTCCAGCACCTGGCCGGTCTCCTTCACGCCAAGGGCCGCCGTCGGCTCGTCCATGATGATGATTTCAGCATCCCACCGCAGTGCCCGCGAGATGGCCACCGCCTGACGCTGACCGCCTGACAGATCGTCCACCGGTCTGCGCGTGTCCTCAATGTCGATGGACAGGCGCGACAGGTAGCTCCTCGCCTCCCGCGCCATCTTCCCCCGCGCCAGCACCTTCACAAAGGGGAGCAGCGTGTGCGTCAGCTCCGCCCCCATGAAGACGTTCTCGTAGATGGTGAGGCGCGGGGCGAGCGCGAGGTCCTGGTAGATGGTCGCCACACCTTTCATCAGAGCATCGTGGGGGGACTTGAAGGTCACAGGCTCGCCGCGCAGGCGCATGGTGCCCTCGGTGGCGTTTTCGGCCCCCGACACCACCTTGATGAGGGAGGATTTGCCCGCACCATTGTCGCCGCAAAGGGCCAGAACGTCCCCCTTGTGGACGGCAAGGTCCACATCGCGCACGGCGACCATCGCGCCATACGCTTTGACGATGCCAGACAGTTCAAGGAGTGGCGTCACCCCCTACTCCTTCAGGAAATCGCCGACATTATTTTCATCCACCAGCACCGCATCCATGAAGAGGTAAGGCCCTGCGGTGATGTTTTCCTTCGGCTCGCCGTTGACCACAATGCGCTCCACAGCGTCGACGGCGGCAGCCCCCATTTCCTCAAACGGGATGGTGACCGTGGCAAGGAGCGATGAGTTGGGATCGGCGATCCTGCGGTAGGTTTCCTCGCCGCCATCCACCGACACCATGGGGATCTGGCCGCGCTCAACGCCCTGGGCCTGGAGAAGATCGTCGATGATGTAGGCCTGACCGTCGAAGGACACCCAAATCCCTTCCACCTGACCCTGGTGGCGCAGGAGGAGCGCTTGCATCCCTGTGCGCACATCATCGCGCCAGGAGCGTGTGCGGTTCATTGAGAAGGAGCCGAGCACCTCCACCTGAGGGTTTTCGGTGAGCACCATGTCGAGCACCTTGCCACGGATGCGCGAGGCGGCGTTCATCTCAAACCGGCTTTCAAGGATCTTTCCCTCGTAGCCCATCAGGCCGAGGAGGTAGAGGGCCGCGTCCGCGCCGATCTTGTACTCGTTGGCCTGGATCTCAAACAGCGCGTGGGGGGATGCGCCCGACTGGACGGTGATGACGGGAATGCCGGCGTTCTTTGCCGCCTCGAACTGTGCGTCCGCCTCCACAGGCTTGCCCATGGCAACGATGATGGCATCAACGCCCTTGGCAATCAGCGCGTCGAACTGTTCGGCATGCTTGGGGAGCGAGCCTTCGGAGTTGAGGAGGGTGACGTCCCACCCTTTGGCCTCGGCAGCGTCCTTCGCCGCGTTGGCGACACGGGCGTGGGTGTCGGCGGTGAACTGGAAGCCTATGACGCCGATCTCAAAGGCCGAGGCCGGCCCTGCGACAGCGACAGCCACGGCGGCCGCGGCCAAGAGTTTGAACAGACGCATGAACGTCCCCCCTTTTGTTTCGTTTCAGATGCTAAAAGCCACCTTCTTCAGAACGCTCGCCGAGAAGGCGACCGAACCGATGATGATGAGCCCCAAGATGATGTCCTGCCAGTAGTATTGCGCACCAAGAAGCACGAGCCCGTTGCCAAGGACGCGCAAGACAAGGGCCGCAAACAGCGTGCCCAACACGTTGGGATGACCGGGCTTGAACATGGTCATCCCCAAGAGCACGGCGGCAATGGCGTAAAGGAAGTAGTCGCCCGCCATCTGCGGCGCCGCTGAGGAAAGGTTTGCCGCAAGGAGCACCGCGGTGATGGCGGCGAACACGCCCGACAATAAAAGCCCCAGCCGCTTCATCCCCTTCACGTCGATGCCTGAGAGCCGCGCGGCCTCATCCGCCTCGCCGGTGGAGATCATCCGCGCGCCCGTGCGGGTGTGCGCCAGCAAGAACCAGGAGAAGAACCCCGCCAGCGCCAGCCAGATGACGAGAAGGGGGATGCCTAAAAGCTCCCCCCGCGAGATGCCTGTGAAGCTCGTCGGCCAGCGCCCCACGAAGCCGACGCCCTTGGTGATCATGAAGCCGAAGCCCTTGGCGATGGCGGCCGTCCCAAGGGTCATGATGAGGGAGGGGATCTTGAACACCGTCACGCCGATGCCGTTCAGCACCCCGGCGCCAAAGCCGATGCCAAGGGCCGTCGCCACCGCAAGGAGGGGGTCGACGCCGAAGTGGACGAGGGCACCGCAGACAACCGCGGCAAGGCTCGACACCTCTGCGATGGAGAGGTCAAGCTCCGATACGATCAGCGCCAGCATGAAGCCGAGCGACATGATGGCGAGAAAGCTCGTCTCCTTCAGAACGTTGATGATGTTGGCGGGCGAGGCGAAATTCGGCGCGAAGACGACGAAAAAGGCAATCATCCCAAGGCCGGCCAGGGCTGTGCCGTAGCGGCCCACGAAGCCGCTCAACCGTCCTGCAGAATGGCGTTTGGTCGTTGTCGGTTGGGTTGCGACGGTCACGGGTGAGGGTCTGCCCTATTCACGGGGAGGTTATCCACGTCCGCCCGCCAGGTCGACCCCGTTGTGGCACACCTCTTTTTCGCCTTTGGCATGGACCCTTTTGGCGACAGTTGACGTTTATCAAACGAACGGCTGAGGCAACCGCATCAGCCGCAATTGGCGGTTGGCTGTGCGGGGCACGAATGGGCGATGGCGGTAACACCTTACGCAACGCGTCGGCCGTCGGGCGCGGTGATGGGCCGCCTTCGCGCCGCTCCCCTTCTGTTGAAGCCTGCGTTAAAGGCTGGCGTCTGACAGCGCCCCATGAGACTATTCTTGCCAGGCATTTGGACCGAACGGCGCTCTGATGACCTCCCGTATCCGCCATGTGGCTGTCCTTGCGCTGGCCTGCGTCTTCCTGTTGCGCTGCGCTGGGGACGTGGCGGCCGCGCCGTTTTCCGATCAGGAGCTGATCAGGGGCTTTTTGGGCACCGTCTTCGGGGCGGAGCGACAAAGTGGCACGCGTGACCGTGCGGCGGCGGGCCAGGTGAAAAAGTTCGTCGGTCCCATCGGTTACCACATCATCAGCACCTCTCGGGTGGACCGGGTGGGGACCGTGCGCCGCTTCATGTCGAGCCTTGAGGCCGCCGTCCAAAATCTCAGCCTTTACGAGGAGCGCGACCCCACCTACGCGCGCCTGATGATCTACCTGGTGGACAGGGCCGATTATGGCCGCACCATCCGCACCACCGTGTGGGACGGCGTCGACACGGGCTTTCTTGAAATGAACGCGTGTTCGGCGGTTCTTGCCGCCCGTCCGTCAGGGATCGAGCGGGCCCATGTCTATCTTGTGGCGGACGAAGGCTTTGCAGGCCTCTCCCACTGTCTGGTGGAAGAGGTGGCCCAGAGCCTTGGTCCCGCCAACGACGACCTGTCCCTCGCCGACAGCATTTTTAACGACCAGTCGGAGCTCAACGCCTTCGGCCTGTTCGACTGGTACATCCTCAATATGCTCTATGACAGCCGCGTCGCCCCAGGCATGACCATGGAGGAGGTGCGCCCGCTTCTGCCGGCCATCATCCAGTCCGTCCGGGCCAGCCTGCCGCAGGTTTTGGGAGACGACACCGCCGGCCTTGCCCACCACAGCGCCTACCGGCGTTAACCAAACCGTAACCATAGAGACACAGCGCGCCGCCAAGTCGGCCGTTAACCCTGCCAAATCCCTTCGATGATTGCGGCATTTGCGCGATAGTGGCCGGCGTGTTGGTGTGCGAAACTGCGTGCCGACAGATGAAGATCGAGGGTCGGATGTTTATAAAAAACCATATGGCGGGCCGCGCCGCCATTGCTGCTGCATTTCTTTTCACATCGGTCGCGGCGGCCCATGCCTTCAGCTCCGATAGGGCAGCATGGCTCGCCCATTTGCAGGCTGAACGCAAGGCCCGTCTCGCCGAGACAGCTCGTGCGCCCGCGGCGCCGCAGGTTGGTGTTCAAACCGGGCGGGTGATGCCGCGCGGTGTTCTGCCCCAGGTGGCTCGCGTTGCGCCGGCCGCCCCCGCCGCCACACAACAGCGCGGTGTGCGCCCCGCGTCCACGCAAACGCGCCGCATCACCCGTCAGATGGATCCGAAGTTCCTTCCGACGGATGTGACCTATTCCGGCTACAAGCCAGGCACCATCGTGATCGATACGCGCGAAAAGTTCCTCTACCACGTGGGAACGGGTGGTAAGGCGCGCCGCTACGGCGTCGGCGTCGGACGGCCGGGCTTCCAGTGGTCGGGCCGCCACCGCGTCTCCATGAAGAAGGAATGGCCGGGCTGGACGCCGCCTCCCGCCATGCGCAAGCGCCAGCCCGAGCTGCCGGCCTATATGCCAGGCGGACCGGAAAACCCCCTTGGCGCCCGCGCGCTCTATCTCGGCTCAACGCTCTACCGCATCCATGGCTCCAACGCGCCCTGGACCATCGGTCACGAAGTCTCCTCAGGCTGCATCAGGATGCGCAATGAGGACGTGACGGAACTCTACGATCGTGTGAAGGTGGGGACGCAAGTCGTCGTCGTGCGCTAACGCACGCACCGCTTCGCCAGTCATTGGGCAGCGGGGGCTCTGGGCGTTCTGCCCCGAGCCCGGCGATCACGATCGACCCGCGGCAAGCGGGCAAGACAGGGCGGCTGATGCCACACACCGCGCGCCTGGACACGATCAGGCCGCCCGTGTGCACCGGCCGCCCCATCTAGGGAGCGATGGCGTCGATGGCGGTCAACCCGCAACTCCTGTCACATAGCATCACACTGGACGGCCTGCCTGAAGACCTGGCGGCAGAGCTTACCAAAGTGGCGCGCACACGCCCGGTCAAAGCCGGCCAGGCACTCTTCGAAGCCGGCGACCCCGGCGATGGCTTTTACGCGCTGCTGGAAGGCTCACTCAAGGTGGTTCTAAGAGGCGAAGACGGCGAGCAGTTGCTTGCCTTGCTCTCGCCAGGCGCCCTCTTCGGCGAGCTTTCTTTGTTCGACGGACGGCCGCGCTCAGCGACGGTCCTGGCGGCGAAAGCCTCCCGCGTCGCTTTCTTCGACAAGTCAGCCGTGTTTCGCTTTTGCGACGACAACCCCGCCGTCTACCGCCACATGCTGGGAATTGTCGGCCGGCGGCTGCGTGCCTCCAACGAGTCCCTGGCAGCCCGCTCGCTGCTGCCTTTGAGCGGGCGGGTGGCCCAGAGCCTCCTTCAACTCGCCGACCTCTTCGGCAAAGAGGTGGGCGATGGCCGCACCCTCGTCCACCACAAGATCAGCCAGGCGGACCTT
>JBCDCF010000115.1:0-8820 GCA_039182345.1 Pseudomonadota bacterium | reverse complement strand
CGGGCAAAGGGTGGTGGAAAGCTATTCGCTGGGCGCCAACGGCTACGTGAACCCTTACGGCAACTACATCCCGCGCGCGTCATGGAAATTTGTGGACTGGTGCGAGGCGGGCCGCTGGGAGGACGCCAAGAAGGTGCAGCGACTGATTGATGCCATGCAGGCGATCATCGGCGAAGGCCACCCCACCTATGGCCACCAGTGCTACTCCAAGGCCCTTGCACGGGTGGCAGGCTGCCCTGTGGGCGATGTGCGCCCGCCCCTCACCCGGTTCTCAGAACTCGGCGCGGAGGGCGAAGAGCGCCTGACGCGGCTCAAACCCTTGATGGACGCCCTCGACAAGGTGGTCGACGAGGTGGAGGCCGGCGCCATCGCCGCCGAATAAACCCGCCCACCACCCGTCACGCACGGTGGCGCCGTTCTTTGTTGCATGGGGCGGCGCTCACCCCTTCGCACATGGCGCCGCGTCAGCGCACGTAGCTTGCGCCATTCACGTCGACGGTGGCCCCTGACAGGTGCTTGGCCCGTCCCTCGCACAGGAAAGCGACCACTTCGGCAATGTCCTGAGGTGGGACCCATTCGCCCATCGCAAGGCCGGCCGCGACGGCCGCTTCGCCGCCAAGGCTTTCGGCAGCCTCTTCAGACATGCGGGTGCGGACCACGCCAGGGGCGACGCCATAGGCAAGGATCCCGTCCTTGGCGTAGGCGCGGGCAATGGTCTTTGCCATCGCCGACACGCCCGCCTTGCTGGCGGCATAGGCCATGCCGTCGGGGAGCGACGAGCCGCGGTGCACCACCCAGCTGGACAGCGCCACGATGGACCCGCCGCCGCGCTCCAGAAAATGGCGCACTGCCGCCCGCATCAACCGCGCCGGCGACAGGACGTTGACGCGCAAGGTCTCGTCCCACACCTCGTCCCAGATATCGTCAGGCCCATCAATGGCGGCGGACTTCATGATGGCGGCGTTTGCAACCACAACATCAATGCTGCCGCGCCAGGCAAGCGCCTGGGCAAACAATTCGTCAGCTGCACCAGGCACACCCATGTCCGCCTGGAGGAAGCGTTTTCGTGCTTCGGGGCACGCTTCGAGCGCCGCCTCGGCACCGGCCCTATCGCTGCCATAGTGGGCAATGACGTGGGCGCCCCTGTCGCCAAGGGTGGTGGCGATCGCCGCGCCAATGCCCTTGGACGCGCCCGTTAAGAGAATGGTTTTGCCGGCAAGATCAGCCATCGGTCAGCGCTTCACAAAAGGTTTGGCCCGCAAGGCGGGGTGGGCACGGGCGTATGGCGCCGGCAGGGTGATTTCCGCATCGAGGGCAACGGCCGCCTTCCACACCCAGTGGGGGTCCCACAACATGGCGCGGGCCATGGCCACCATGTCGGCCTGGCCGGTGCGCACCAGCGTCTCGGCCTGAATGGGCTCTGTGATCTGCCCGACGGCGATGGTGGCAATGCCGGCCTCCTGACGGATCGTCTCGGCAAAGCCCAGCTGATAGCCTGGCCCCGTCTCAATTTTCTGGTCCTGCCGCAGCCCGCCGCTCGTCACATGGATGGCGGCGCACCCGCGGGCCTTCAACGCCTTGGCCAGTGTGACGGACTGGGGAAGATCCCACCCGCCGGGCACCCAGTCGGTGGCCGACAGGCGCACGGCCACGGGCTTGTCCTCAGGAAAAGCCGCGCGCACGGCATCAAAGCACTCAAGGATGAAGCGCATGCGCGCCTCCAGCGAGCCGCCATAGACATCATCGCGCCTGTTGGTGAGGGGCGACAGGAACTGATGCAGCAGATAGCCGTGGGCGGCGTGCAGCTCCACATAGTCGAAGCCGAGGCGTGTGGCGCGCTCGGTGGACGCAGCGAAGGCCCCCTTCACCCGCGCCATCCCCTCTTCGTCAAGGGCGGTGGGGGTCTCCCAGCTTTCCAGATAGGGGATGGGCGATGGCGCGTCAGGCCGCCAGGCGTCCGCCCCTTCCACCGGTCCGCCGCCATCCCAAGGGGCGATGGTGGAGCCTTTGCGGCCCGCATGGCTCAACTGGATGCCGAACTTAGCCGGGCCGACGGTGCGGCAAAAGGCGAGGATGCGCGCAAACGCGGCCTCGTTCTCATCGCTGTAAAGGCCTGTGCAAAGGGGGGTGATCCGCCCCTCAGGCTCCACCCCCGTCGCCTCCACGATCACAAGACCTGCCCCTGAGACCGCGTAGCGACCAAGGTGCATCAAATGCCAGTCGCCAGGCGTCCCCTCATGGGCGGAATACTGGCACATGGGCGCCACGACAATGCGGTTGGAAAAGGTGACGCCGTTCATACGAAACGGCGTGAAGAGGTGAGCGGTCATATGACCCCGTGGTTTGGCACAGGCCCGGCGGTCAACCGGCGCCATTTGCCCGATCCGAATGGAACCGTCCTCCACAAAGCCCACAAACGGCTTGAGAAGAGAACGGCGTTCGATATGGTGACATTTGTTCGCACAGAGAACAATTCACCCCAAGCCCGCAAACGAGGAGAGCACGATGGCGGACCTAAAGGTCGCAGTCAGCACCTTTCCCTACCTTTACTCCCACTCCGGCCTCGACGCTCTGAAGCATCTAAAGTCCATGGGCTTCGACCGGTTCGAGATGATGTTCTTCCCACCCCACTGCTGGCCTGCGGAAATGTCCGTCTCCACCCGGCGCGAGACCAAGTCCTGGCTCGACGGTGAAGGGGCGAAGATCACCTCCTTCTGCTACCCGCTCCTGGACAACAACCCCAACGGCGTCGACAGGATGATGCGCGCCTATACGCTGGACCGCTATCGGGAGGCCATCGACCTGTCGGCGGAGTGGGGCTGCCCTTACGTGGTGGCCATTCCAGGGCCTGTGAACAGCCTGATCAACCCGCCGCATGCCTGGATGCTGGACTGGTTCGTGGGCGGCATGAAGAAGCTTGTGGACCATGCCCGCGGCAGCGGCGTATCGCTGCTCCTGGAAAACGTCCCCTTCACCTTCCTGCCGTCCACGCAAGACATGATCGACACCGCCAAGATGATCGACCCGTCCGTGGGCGTGAACTTCGATGTGTGCAACTCAGCCTTCTACCAGAAGGAGGATGTGGTGGGCGCCATCCGCGCCCTCGGCCCCATGCTGAAGAACGTGCACATTTCCGATTCAGGGCTCGACGACTTCAAGCACGCCCGCCTTGGCACCGGCATTGTGGAGGTGGGGCCCGTGGCGGCAGCCCTCAAGGAGGTGGGTTATGACGGCTACACGGTCTTGGAAATCATCGCCGATGCCCTCGACCCCCAGAACGACCCCGACGGTGACATCAAGGCAAGCCACCAGATCATGGCAGACAACGGCTGGGCCCGCTGACGGCTGCAAGGTCAGGCAAGCCCGCACTCCACGGGGATGACGGCGCCAGTGGTGCCTGAGGCAAGGTCGCTTGCAAGATAAAGCGCGGCCTTGGCCACATCCTCCTCCGTGGCAATGCGCTGCAGGGCCGTCTCCTGCGCCAATGCGGCAAAGGCTGTGTCTGGCGCAGGCCCGCCCGATGCATGGCGCGCCGCCACACGGCCCTTCAGAGCGTCCGTCGCAATCGGACCTGGCGCAAGGGCGTTCACCCTGACGCCTGTGCGGCCAAGATCGAGGGCGGCCGCACGGGTCAGTCCCACCACCGCGTGCTTGCTGGCGGAGTAAAGGATCTGGTCAGGGTGGGCACGGTAACCGTTGATGGATGCCATCAGCACGGCCGATCCGCGGCCCGATGCGGCAAGACCGTGGGCAAAGGCTTTCAGCGTGACAGCGCACCCCCACACATTGATGGTGAAGACCTTCTGCCACTCCGCCCCGTCGAGGGCGGCCACACCACGCCAGGGCGGCACCACGCCGGCAATCGCCGCCACAGCGTCCACCGTACCGAGGCGATCGGCAAGGCCCGTCAGCGTGGTTTCGGCGGCAGGATCGGCAAGATCGACAGCGGTGCAGCTGGCAAACGGGCCGGCATCCACAAGCGCCTCTTCAAGGTCCACAGCGTGGACGGTGGCCCCCTCCGCCACAAAACGTCCGGCAATGGCGCGGCCGAGCCCCCGGCCCGCGCCCGTCACCACCGCTGTGCGGCCATCCAACGCCCCCGCCATGGCATCTCTTCCCGTTGACCTTGCGCCAAATGCGGACGAATGTGCGTTCTGCGAACAAATTTGTCGAGGAGGTCCACATGGGTGAGGCCGTGGAGGCGGCGCAATCCCGTGTGGCCGTGATTGGCGCAGGCGCCATCGGCGTCGCATTTGCTGCCGTTTTCGGCGATGCCGGCGCCAGCGTCGTTGTTGCCGAGCCCGATGGCGCACGGCGCGATGGCCTTGCGGGCGCCCTTGCCTCCCACCACGCCGCCATGGTCACAGCTGGGCTTGCCCGTGAGGAGACGCCGGCCGAAGTCAACTCCGTTGCCGCCGCCGGTGATGCTGCCGCAGGGGCCGACCTTGTGATTGAGGCGGGGCCTGAAGACCTCAGCGCCAAGCAGAACCTCTTCGATACGCTTCTGGAGGCAAGCGAAGGGCACCCGGCACCGGTCCCCATCGCCACCGCCTCGTCGGCAATCACCGTGTCACGCATCCTTCCTGAGGCCCACAGGCGCGCACGTTGCCTCGTCGCCCATCCTGCCAATCCCCCGTCCGTCATCCGCATCCTTGAAATTGTGCCCGCCCCCGAAACCGACCCTGCGGTGACGGCGCGGACGGCCGAACTGTTCACCAGCGCCGGCTTTTCTCCCACCATCCTCAACGGGGAGATCGAAGGCTTTGTTTTCAACCGCCTGCAAGGGGCGTTGCTGCGGGAAGCCTATCGCCTCGTTGCCGACGGCCTTGTGGATGCTGGCGGGGTGGACCGTTTGGTGCGCGATGGGCTCGGCCCCCGCTGGGCCCTTTCAGGCCCTTTCGAGACCGCAGAACTCAACACCCCTGGCGGCCTCCTGGCCCACGCAGCCAGAATGGGGCCCGCCTATAAGCGCATGGGCGAGGCGCGCGGTGAGACGGACGCCGGCTGGCCCGACGACCTTGTGAGGACCGTGGAGCGTCAGCGCCGCGCCGCCGTCCCTGCGGAGGCGCTCCCTGCCAAGGCGCGCTGGCGTGCCCGTGCGGTGGCCCAGCTCATCAAGGCGCGCAACGCCATTGCCAAGGACGGCGGCGATGGCTGAGGGCGCAACCTTCCTGTTCGACGACAGAACCATCCACGCCCGCCCCGGCCAGTCCGTTGCCGCAGCGCTGATTGAGGCGGGCGAACGCGGCTTTCGCACAACGCCGAAAGGGGCCGAGCGCTCCCTTTTTTGCGGCATGGGTGTGTGCCAGGACTGCCTTGTGGAGGTGGACGGCATCCCCAATCGCCGCGCCTGCATGGAAAGCCCGCGGGAGGGGATGGTGGTCAAACGCCAGTGCGCCCTCCCCAGCCTTTCAGCAGGTGCTGAACCTGGCGAGGCCACGGTCTTGTCGCCCGATGTTTTGGTCATCGGTTGCGGCATCGGCGGCCTTCATGGGGCGATTGCTGCGGCAGAAGCCGGCGCCTCCGTGGTGCTTGTGGACGAGCGGTCGGTGAAGGGCGGGCAGTATTACAAGCAGGCCGCCGCGGCAGAGCCCCTCGACACACAGCAGCGCGAGGGGCGCGACCTCATCGCAAGGGCAGAGCGGGCCGGCGTTGTGCTTCGCGGCGGTGTGGAGGTGTGGGGCGCCTTCGAAGGGCCGCTCCTCATTGCATCCGAACGCGGCAACGCGCTCATCCTCAAACCTGCCACCACCATTGTCGCCACAGGGGCCTATGAGCGGCCGTGCCTTGTCCCCGGATGGGAGACCGACGGGGTGATGACGACAGGCGCTGCACAGACCCTGTGGCGCAGCTACCGCACCCTCCCCGGCCAAAGGATATTGGTGACAGGAAGCGGTCCGCTCAACGCGCAGGTGGCCATGGAGCTGGCGCGCGCCGGCGCCGAGGTGACGTTGGCCGAGGCCGCCCCCTCCCCCATGGGACGGCTTGGCGATGCGCGGCGGATGAGCCTTGCCGACCCCGCCCTTGCGCTGAAAGGGGCGATGATGCTGGCAAGCCTCACCGCGCGCCGCGTGCCGATCCACTATGCCACCGCGCTCCAGTCGGTCCGCAAGGAGGGGCGCGGCCTTACCGCAACGTTGGACAAGGCCGGCACGCCACTCGCCGTTGCCGCTGACACCGTGCTGATGAACGCAGGCTTTTACCCCTCCAACGAGATCTTGCGTCTTCTGGGGTGCGCCATGGACTGGGCGGCCGCCACCACAGACCTTAGACCCAAGCGCACGGACGATTGCGAGACCACCGTCCCAGGCGTCTTCGCTGTGGGGGACTGCTGCGGTCTTGGCGGCGCACCGGCTGCGGCTGCCGAAGGCATCATCGCAGGGACAGCGGCCGCAAGGCGCCTCGGCCACACGCCGCCCACCCCCAATCGCGCGCGCAAAGACCTTTTGAAGGCAAGGCGTTTCCAGGCCGCGCTCTGGACGCTCTACGCGCCCGCCTCGACAACGCCTCCCCTAAGCGAAGACACGCTTCTGTGCCGCTGCGAAGAGGTGCGGGTGGGCGACCTCAATGCAGCGCTCTCTGAGGGGGCGGGGGACATTGGCGCAGCCAAGCGAGCCACGCGCATCGGCATGGGCCGGTGCCAGGGCCGTTATTGCGGACCCAACCTTGCCATCATGATGGCCGAGCGGCGGGGCGTTGAGATGGACGAGCGCGCGTTCTTTGCCCCGCGCCCTCCTGTCAAACCGGTCTCCATTGCCGCCATCCTTGCCGCCGAGAGCGCCCTTCAAGAGATTGCGCCGGCACCGGCAGCCCCCCTCTCGCCAGCGGCAAGCCACCCGCCTGCAGCAAGCGCTTCACCAGTGGCAAGCGCTTCGCCTGGAGCAAGCGCCTCGGCTGCGGCAAACCCGTTTGTCGATGCCACCGACTGAGAGCGCGGCCGACGTACTGATCGTCGGTGGCGGGGTGACGGGGATGGCCTGTGCCCTCCACCTTGCCGCCAACGGGGCACGGCCTTTGGTGGTGGACTGGGGCGGCAATGCCGGCTCCAACGCCAATGCCGGTAGCCTCCACGTGCAGCTGCAAAGCCGCTTCCTGCGCCTTTATCCCCACCTTGCGCCCAACGTTGAGGCGTCCCTTTCCCTTTACGTCTCCGCCGTTGACGAATGGGGAGAACTCGACGCCCGCCACGGCCCGTTCCAACTGGTGCGCGGCGGCGGGCTGATGGTGGCCGAGACCGATGCGCAGCTAAAGTTCCTGGCCGAAAAAGCGGAACGGGAGCGCCGGCACGGTGTCACGGCGGAAATCCTCCATCGGCGCGACCTTGATGCCATTGCCCCTTGGATCGGCCCGCACATTGTGGGCGCGGAGCTGTGCGGCAACGAAGGCAAGGTCAACCCTCTTCTCGCCAACCGCGCCCTCAAGGCCGCTGCCACCGCGGCAGGCGCGCGCTTTGTCGAGGACAGGGTCATCGCCCTTGAACGCACAGGCAACGGTGTGACGGCCGTCGGCGCAAAGGGCACAACCCGCTACAGCGCCGGCCAGGTGGTGATTGCCGCCGCATGGGGCTCTGGCGGTTTGGCGCAGTCCCTCGGGATCACCGCTCCCACTGAGAGCGAGCCTTTGCACATGAACATCACCGAGGCCGCCGCCTATGACATCCGCCACCTAGTGCAACACGCCGAGCGGCCCATCACGCTGAAGCAATTTGAAAGCGGTCAGGTGGTGATCGGCGGTGGCTGGCCTGCCGACAAAGGGGCGGGAGACGATGCGCCGTCGGTTCGCGCCGACAGTCTCCTCGGCAATGTGGCCCTTGCCGCGCGGCTTGCGCCCGCCATTGCGCACCTAAGGGTGATCCGCACCTGGGCAGGCTTCAACACCACCCATGACGGCAAGACCATTTTGGGCCGCAAAGGTCCCATCATCCTCGCCGTTCCTGGGGACGCCGGCTACACCCTCGGCCCCCTGGTTGGCCGCGCCGCCGCCGCCCTTGCCCTTGACGCCACCCCGCCGTTCGACCTCACCCCCTACAGCCCGGCCCGCTTCGCCGCTTAGCCATCAGGGCGGGCAATCCATGATGTGGAAAAGCGCTGACCCGACCCCGGCGGCGCGAACGCCTATCGTCCCGTGCGCAGTCGGCGCTGGGCGCGGCTCTCCCGCCAGGCCAGGAGGCAGGCGCCGCACAAGATGGTCGCGGCACCGATGATGGACACCGCATCAAGGGCAACGCCGAAGGCAAGGACGTCGTAGACGGCGGCAAAGATCAGCGTGGAATAGGCGAGCGGCGCCACGTAGCTGGCATCGGCGGCACGCATGGCAAAGATGTAGCAGGCCTGCGCGCAGGCCATCAGCCCGCCCAGCCCTGCCAGCGCCGCCCACTGGGCCGCTGTGGGCGGGCTATAGACGACAATCAGAACAAGGGAGGACAACACCGTCCCGATGGCGTTGTTGATGACGAGGATCTGCGTCGGCTTCTCACGTCCCGCCAGGCGTTTGATGAGGGTCAGTTCAAGCCCCATCACCAGCGCGGCGCCGAGGGCAGCAAGGGCGCCCACCTCCACCACCCCCGCGCCAGGCCGCAGCAAGATGGCAGCCCCTCCAATGGAGATGGCCGCCGCAACCCAGCGCCACGGCCCCACCCGCTCGCCAAGGAACAGGACGGCGAGCACCATCGTCACCACAGGGCTCAGGAAGGAGATGGCGGTGGCATCCGACAGCGGGATCATGATTGCCGCCGTGAACAGGAGCGTCACGCCGCCATAGCCGCAACACGTGCGCGCGGTGTGAAGGCCAAGGGCGGGCTTGGTGAAGCGCGGCCTGATG
>JBCDCF010000114.1:0-8824 GCA_039182345.1 Pseudomonadota bacterium | reverse complement strand
GTCCGGTCGGGCCTCCTTTACGGGGCCCGAGGCGCGGTCGCTCAGGGTGTGCGTGCGTCCGCCGCGGTGAGCGCGCGCCGGCGCCGATTGATCTGACATGAAACTGCCCGTATCACGAGTAATCGACACCCATGTAACGAGCGAACCTTTAATCTGGACATAGTCGTGGAGGCGATAGCAGCCATTCGGTCAGCCTCGCGCAAGATTTCGCACAGGCTTAACCAAGTCAAACCTCAGACGATCCGCCGCCCACCTCGCCAAACCTGCCGGACAACGGGAATGTCGCTCTCCTGCGGCAAGTGGAGCCGCACGAGGTCGGCCCGAAGACCTGGCGCAATCCGCCCACGGTCGGCAAGACTGACGGCCTTGGCAGGGTTCAGCGTGACCCGCGCCACGGCCTTCAGAAGCGTCCAGCCAGGCCGCTTTGACAAGGTGAAGACCGATTGCACGAGGCTGAACGGCACATAGTCCGATGAGATGATGTCGAGGGCGTCGATATCGGCAAGTTCCCCTGCCGACACGTTGCCCGAGTGTGAGCCGCCGCGCACAAGGTTCGGTCCACCCATCAACACCTGCATGCCGGCAGCGCGCGAGGCAACGGCCGCGGCAACGGTGGTGGGAAACTCGGCCAGCGTCGCCCCGTCGCGCACAGCCTCGGCCACATGGGCGTCGGTGGCATCATCGTGGCTTGCAATCACCGCCTTGCGCTCCTTGGCCCGGGCGGCAATCTCGCGCCTGTTCTGGTCCGACCAGCGGGCAGCCCTTTCCCGTCGTGCGGCCTGGAAAGCCTCGAAGGCCTCGTCGCTCATCCCGGTCTTGCCCTGGTAGTAGAGCTTGTAGCTCTCAAGGGAGGTGAATTGCCTTTGGCCGGGTGTGTGATCCATCAGCGAGATGAGGTCCACGGGGGCAAGATCATCAAACAGGGCGAAGCCGCCGACCGCATATTCGTCAGACACCTCGCACCGCAGATGGAAGCGATGCTCGGCCCGCAACCGCCCTGCGTCCTGGGCGCGGGCAATCCCGTCCGCCACATCGCGTGAATCTTGGGAGGACAGGCCCGCGTCCCCATCAAGCCCCACCCTCAGTGCGTCGAACACGGTGGTGATGCCGCACGCTGCCACCTGTGCGTCATGGGCCTGGACGGCAGCAAGGGTGTTCCACCGCACACCTGGGCGCGGGGCAATGTGGGTGTCCAGCTGATCGGTGTGGAGCTCCACAAGGCCGGGGATCAGGATATCGCCCTCGCAATCCTCCCCTCGCGCAGGCCCTTCATCCACCGCATCGATGGTGCTGCCGGAGAACGCCACATGCCCGTCGATCACGCGGTCTTCGCACACGATGCGTGCGTTGGTGAGGACCGTCATGGCCGCACCTCAACACGATCCATCACCCCGGCCGTTCTCACCACGCGGAAGGGTTCACCCCGCGCGTCCTCACGAAAAACCGCCAGTACAAGGGGTTGGGGCGCTTTGAGCAGCGGGGCGAAGAGCGTTTCGGCTGCATCCTCCACCGTCCCCATGTGGGCGCTGTCCATGGGACCGGTCAGCGTCATGTGGAAGGTGAAGCGGTCCATCACATAAGGGTAGCCCCAAGCCTCCAGAAGCGCGCGGCCCCTCTCGTCGAGGCGTTCGGGGTTGCGCCGCGCCCGCTCCGCCTCGCTCAAAGGGGCGCGCAAGGGCTCGAACGCGCGCACGGCTGCGTCCGCCACCGGGTTCACCACCGCGCTCTCGTGCGTCACCAACGCCAAGAAGGTCTCCAATCGCCCCAACGTCAGAGCGACGTGGATGGGGCCGCGGCTTTGGGCGAACGCATCGAAGGCATCAAACAGCCGCGCTTCATCCACACCGGCCGCAAGGTGGAAAGGGGCGCGAAGGGTGGCGTGGAAGCCATAGCGGGCCGGCACATGGGCCTTCGCGGCAACCGGCGCGCGGGACTGCATGGCCTTGCCGGAGACCGCCGAGCGGCCAAGCCAGGCTTCGGCACAATCCAGCAGCGGTCCCTCCGGCGGTGTCAAATAAATGGCGTAACGCATCACAACAAACCCTCAGCCCCACCCGGTCAAAAGCGGGTCGGCACTCCCACCGTCAACGACCCTCGTACGCGTCCAAGAAGTCCTCCACCGACAAGCGCTGAAAGTCCGGCAGCGCCTTTTCCAGCCTGTCGTGGTCCCAGTCCCACCAGGCAAGGGCAATCAGCCGATCGGCAGTGGCCTCATCGAAACGGCGGCGGATGGGGCGCGAGGGCACGCCCGCCACAATCGTATAGGCCGGAACATCCTTGGTGACCACGGCGCCCGCCCCAATCACCGCCCCCGTCCCCACGGTGACGCCGGGCATGACGGTGGCGTTATGGCCAATCCACACGTCATGCCCAATGGTCACCGCGTGTTTGCGGCGCCACTCAAAAATGGTTTCGTCCGGCTCACCCCCCTCGAAATAGTCGCCCGCACGGTAGGTGAAGTGGTGCTGGCTCGCCCGCTCCATGGGGTGATTGGGCGGGTTGATGCGCACGTTGGAGGCAAAAGAGCAGAACTTGCCGATGGTGGCGTTCAAGATGTCCCCGTCGGCCATGATGTAGCTGTAGTCATCCATCGTCGCGTGGATGATTGACGTGCGCGCCGCCACCTCCGTGTAGCGCCCCAAGGTGGCGTCCTTGACGAGCGCCGTCGGGTGGACTGTGGGGGCGGTGCCAAGCATCACGCCTCCTCCTTTGCGGCAGGTTTTGGGGCAAAGGCGCGCACGTCCACGACCCTGTCGGCCACGGCGCCTCTCACGTCCTCGTCGTGGAAGATCCCCAAGATTGCCGTCCCCGCCGCCTTCTTTTCTCTCAAAAGGTCCACCACCACGGCGCGGTTGTCCGCATCAAGGCTCGCTGTGGGCTCGTCCACCAGGAGGAGCGTCGACGGGCAGATCAAACCAGCCGCAATGTTGATGCGCTGCTTCTCGCCGCCCCGAAAAGGTTGCTGGCGGCAAACCCCACAGCCGCTCAGGCACATGGAGGCGTTCAAGGAGCGCTGCCGCAGTGTCCCGCGCTGCGCCAGGCGACAGGTGCGGGTCGGCGCCGGCCGCCACAAGGTCGATGGCAGGCACCCGCGGGATGGCCCGCAAGAACTGGGTAACGCTCGCCAGCGCCTCGCGCCGCACCGCCATCATCTGCCGTGGTGACAGGGTGGCAAGGTCTTGGGTTTGACCGCAGTGGGTCAGCATGATCGACCCCGCGCTCACCCCATAGGTCCCACTCACCATCTTCAGGATGGAGCTTTTGCCGGCGCCCGAGGGCCCGCCAAGAACCACACACTCACCAGCATCCACATGGAAGGTGGCGCCCTCCACCACGGGCAGCCTTACCCCGCCCTTCAGGTGCATGGTGAAGGTCTTGGAGAGCCCGTCCACGGCCAAAACCCTTGCCCCGTAAGGCTTTGCGCATTGGGCCGTTGTCACAAGCGGAGCCTCATGCGGTGAGGATTGAGGAGACGAGGAGCTGCGTGTAAGGGTGCTGCGGGTCCTCCAGCACCCTGTCGGTCAGCCCCTCTTCCACCACGGCGCCGTCCTTCATCACCATCATCCGATCGGCCAGAAGCCGCGCAACCCCAAGGTCGTGGGTGACAAGAACAGCCGCAAGGTGAAGCTCCCGCGTCAGCCGGCGCAACACATCAAGCACCCGCGCCTGGACGGAAACGTCAAGCCCGCCCGTCGGCTCGTCCAAGAACACAAGGCGCGGCCCTGTGACGAGGTTGCGGGCAATCTGCAAGCGCTGACGCATGCCGCCGGAGAACACACGCGGCGGCTCGTCGATGCGCTCTGGCGCCACCTCCACCTTCTCCATCCAGTCCGCCGCCGTGGTGCGGATTGCCCCATAGTGCCGCGCGCCGACAGCCATCAGCCGTTCGCCGATATTGCCGCCGGCGCTGATCCCCATTCTGAGACCCTCGGTCGGGTCCTGGAACACAAAGCCCCACTCGGTCCGCGTCAGACGGCGCACGGTCGCCGTGTCGAGTGCGGCAAGATCGGTGAGCGCACCGCCGTCGAGCCGGTAGCGCACACACCCTGCAGACGGCGCCAGTTGGCCGGACAGGCAGCGCAGGAGCGTCGTCTTGCCAGACCCTGATTCGCCCACAATCGCCACCACCTCGCCAGGCCACACATCCATGTGGACGTCCGCGCACGCCACCCGCGTGCCGAAGCGCTTGGTGATGCCGCGGCATTCAAGAAGGACGCTCACGCGCTGCCCCCGGCCCCGTCGCGGTTGGCGCGGCAATGGTCGGTGTCCGAGCACGCGAAAAGCCGGCCGCCGCGGTCGTCCGTCACAATCTCGTCCAGGAACACCCCTTTGGCGCCGCACATGTCACACGCCTCTTTTGGGGCGTCGGTGGAAAAGGGATGGTCGTCAAAATCAAGGCTCAGCACAGGCGTGAACGGGGGGATGGCATAGATCCGCTGCTCCCGCCCGGCGCCGAACAGGTGCAACGCCGGGGAATTGTGGAGCTTCGGGTTGTCGAACTTCGGCGTCGGCGACGGGTCCATCACGAACCGGCCTGCCACCATCACAGGATAGGCGTAGGTGGTGGCGATGTGGCCATGCCTTGCAATGTCCTCGTAGAGCTTCACGTGCATGAGGCCATAGTCCTCCAGCGCGTGCATCAGCCGCGTTTCCCCCTCCCGCGGCTCCAGGAAGCGCAGCGGCTCGGGGATCGGCACCTGGTAGACCATGATCTGCCCGTGGGAGAGGGGCTGCTCGGGAATGCGGTGGCGCGTCTGGATGATGGTGGCGTCCGCCGTGCGGGTGGTGGTGGCCACATCGGCCACCTTGGCGAAAAAGGCGCGAATGGATACGGCATTGGTGGTGTCGTCGGAGCCCTGGTCGATCACCTTCAAGGTGTCGTCGGTGCCGATGATGGAGGCGGTCACCTGAACACCGCCGGTGCCCCACCCGTAGGGCATTGGCATCTCGCGGCTGTTGAAGGGCACTTGATAGCCGGGGATCGCAACCGCCTTCAAAAGCGCGCGCCGGATCATCCGTTTGGTGGCCTCGTCCAGGTAGCCGAAATTGTAGGTGGGGGCGCTCACCCCTCCTCGCCTTTCGTGCCCGGATCATCGCCATGTTCGGCCCGCAGCGTGCGCAGCAGCGACAGTTCGGCCTGAAAGTCCACGTAGTGGGGCAGCTTCAAGTGCTCCACGAAGCCTGAGGCCTGGACGTTGTCGCCATGGGCGATGACGAACTCCTCGTCCTGGGCAGGCGCTGTCCTGTCCTCGCCGAATTCATCGGCCCGCAGTGCCCGCTCCACTAGGGCCATCGCCATGGCCTTGCGCTCGTCTTTGCCGAACACGAGCCCATAGCCGCGGGTGAACTGGGGCGGCGCCTCAGCACTTCCTGTGAACTGGGTGACCATCTGGCATTCGGTCACGGTCATAACGCCGATGGTCACCGCAAAGCCGAGCTCAGGCACGAAAAGCTCAAGCTCCACAGCGCCGATGCGCAACTCACCCACAAAAGGATGGTTGCGGCCAAAGCCTCTCTGGGTGGAGTAGGCGAGCGACAACAGCCACCCCTCATCGGCCCGCGCCAACGCCTGAAGCCGCCCCGCCCGCGACAATGGAAAGGTGAGCGGTGCGCGGGTGAGGTCGGGCGGCGCCTCGCCAGCATCCGCACGGTCGTCGGGTTCAATCAATCCCTCGCGGCCCAAGACGTCAGTGACGCGCGGTGTCGGGCCGGCGGGGTCGGCACGGGCCACATCGACGGGGGCATCAAGATCGCCTGACAAAAGACGGTGGGTGTAGTCGAACGTTGCGCCCAGCACCTGGCCGCCGGGCACGTCCTTGAAGGTGGCAGAGATCCGCCGCTCCACCGCCATGGCGCCCGTGTCCATGGGCAGCGTGTCGCCAAAGCGGGCGAGCGTTGTGCGGAAGGCCCGCAAGAGAAACGCCGCCTCCACCGTGTCACCCCGGGCCTGGCGGATGGCAAGGGCGGCAAGGTCCGGGTCATAAAGCGCCCCTTCGGCCATCACCCTGTCCACCAGAAGGCCAAGCTGCTCAGCCACTTGCGCATCGGTGATGGCCGGAATGGCGGTGTCGCCGCGCCGGTCCTTGGCAAGGAGTGTGTGGGCGTTGGCGATTGCCGCCTCGCCCCCCTTTACCGCAACGTACATGAGACCTCTGTGGTGCGTGGCAGCGCCATCAGCCTTGCCCCATCGGCCAGCACAAGATCCACCCCGCGCGGGTAAAGCGCCCTGTTTCTCCCCCACGCCTCGGCAAAGTTTTTAGGAAGGGCGGCCGTCACGGTGCGCGTCCCAGCAATCCCCGGCCCCTCAAGCGTAAAGGACGGGCCTGCGAAGGCGACCTCGGCCACCAGCGTCGCGGACCGGTCGGGATAGACGGGGTCGCCGACGCTGAGCCCTGTCAGGTCCACGCCCTCAGCAAAGGCGAACTGCGCGCGCGTTTTGTCCGCCACCACCACCGCGCCCGTGTGGAAGGTGAGCCAGTCACCCACCTCACCTGCGAACCGGGGCGCAAGCCACACAGGCGTATCCGCATCGCAAAGGGTGAGCGCCACGGCCGCAAGCCCCTCGCCCATGGGTGGCGGCGCGTCCACCGCCGGCACCGTGACCACCGTGCCAGGCTCGCTCATTGCCGTCAGTAGGGCACGGAAGGCCTGCTGGGCATGGTGCACCGGGTCGGCAAAGCCTGGCGCCAGGACGCCCGCCATCAATCCTCGCCCCGCGCCATAGTGTAAAAGTCCACCCGCGTTGCCGCCACCTCGCTGGCGCGGGCCTTAGCGGCGGCGGCAAGGGCGGTGCGCAAAGGGGCAATCACCTCCGCCTCGACCCGCTCTTTGTGGGCCGTGCACTGGCCGAGTGCATCAAACAGCGCCACGGTGCGCGCCTTGTCGCCATCCCTGCCGAGGATATGGCCGTAGCCCACCTCACCGCTCGCCAGCGCCACCACGCAGCGCGTGCAGGTGGTCTCGCCCAAATTGAACGGCGCACCGCCGCCGCCCACCCTGCCGCGGGCCATCACAAGGCCCGTCTCAGGCCCTTTCAACACAGTGTGGTCGGGTTTGGGCTCCCAGGCCTGCCATAGCGCGCTGAGGGAGGCGGTGTCGCAAAGGGCCAGGACCCGCAGGGCCTCCTGCCGCCTCTCGTCCACCCCGTCCGCCATCACCGCTCCCTTCAGCGCACCGCGCCAGACCCAACCCTTGCAAAGGATGATGACAATCCGGCGACCCCACCGCAATGGCGCCCCCCTTGGCCAAATCCAAGGCTGGAAGCAGCGCAATTGGGCAGGCTGCAAAAGAAGGCAGCACGGCACGGAATTTGCTTTAAAATGCGCCAAAACGAAAATGCGCGACAACGAAATCAGGAGCCTTACATTATGACCCGCCGTGTCCGTGCCCTCCTCGCCATTGCCGCGATGGTGGTGGCCTCGCCCCTTGCCGCCGAAGACCTCACCGACGTGCGCTTCTCCCTGGATTGGAAGTTCGAGGGGCCGTCGGCACCGTTCTTCGTCGCCCTCGACAAGGGCTTTTTCAAAGAGGAAGGGCTCAACGTCACCATCGATTCGGGCGCAGGCTCGCGCGAATCCATCCCCCGCGTTGCCACAGGCACCTATGACATGGGGTTCGGCGACATCAACGCGCTGGTCAAATTCCTCGCCGACCAGCCTGATGCGGACGTCAAAGCCGTCTTCATGATGTACGAAAAGCCGCCCTTTGCCGTCATCGGCCGCAAGAGCCAGGGCGTGACGGACGACCCGAAATCCCTTGAAGGCAAGACCCTCGGCGCCCCGCCCCCCGACGCCGCCTTTGCCCAGTGGGATGCCTTCGTGGATGCGGCCGGCATCGACACCTCCAACATCACCATCGAGAATGTGGGCTTTCCCGTGCGCGAGCCGATGCTCGCCCAGGGCCAGGTGGACGCCATCTTCGGCTTTGCCTTCTCCTCCGTCCTCAACCTCAAGGCCCAGGGGATTGGCGATGATGACATCGTCGCCATCATGATGGCCGACAACGGGCTCGACCTTTACGGCAACGCCGTCATCGTCAACACCACGTGGGCTGAGGAAAATCCCGACGCAGTCAAAGGCTTCGTCAAGGCGCTGATCAAGGGCGTCCAGGCCACCGCCGCCGACCCTGCCGATGCCATCAAGTCGGTGATGAGCCGCAACGAGATCGCCTCAGAGCCCGTGGAGCTTGAGCGCCTTCAGATGGCCCTTGACGACAACATCGTCACCGACGCCACCAAGGCGAACGGCGTTGGCGGTGTGGACATGGACCGGTTCGCCGCCTCCATCGCCCAGCTTCAGACCTCGTTCGACATGCCGAACCCGCCTGCCCCTGAGCGCGTGTTCGACGCCTCCTACCTGCCGCCTGCCGAGGAGCGTATGCCCAACTGATGTTCGTCGATCTTGAGGGGGTGCGCCTTGCCTACCCCAGCGACCATGGCGAGGTGCTGGCCCTCAACGGGCTGACGATGGGGATCCGCGAGGGTGAGTTCGCGGCCGTCGTCGGCCCCTCAGGGTGCGGCAAGTCCAGCCTGATGCGCCTTGCCACAGGGCTTCACCTGCCCCAGGAGGGGCGCATCGAGGTGGCGGGCCAGCCCGTCACCGGCCCGCTCTCCATCACGGGGATGGCCTTCCAAAACCCTTCGCTCCTGCCCTGGCGCACCACACTTGCCAATGTGATGCTGCCTTTGGAGATCGTGCGCCCCCACCGCCGCCGCCTCTCGCGCGAAAAGGCCGCCTACACGAAGAAGGCGGAGGACCTTTTGTCCCTCGTGGGGCTTGAAGGGTTCGGCAGCCGCTTTCCCTGGCAGCTGTCGGGCGGCATGCAG
>JBCDCF010000113.1:0-8847 GCA_039182345.1 Pseudomonadota bacterium | reverse complement strand
TTGTGGCCAACAACGCCGCCTGGAACATTGAGCGGTTCGACCAGGCGGTGAACTATGGCGGCCGCGTCGTCGGCACCACGTTGCGCCACAGCGACTATGCCGCAATGGCCCGCGCACTCGGCGCCCATGGCGAGCGTGTGGAAAACGCCGCCGACCTTCCCGCAGCCCTTGAGCGCGCCTTCGCCAACGCCCCCGCAGTGGTGGACGTTGTCACCTCCCAGGACGCTGTCTCCTCTGACGCCAAGAAAGGGCTCGGCTACGTGCCAGACTTTCAGGCGCTCACCGTGTGGGACGAGGCGGAACAGGCGCGCAGGCGTTAAGCTGCAGGGTCACGCGAAGGCGAGCTGCACCTTGACGGCGCGGCTCCTGTCGCCTGCCAGCGCAAAAGCCTCCTCGGCATCGGTCAGGGGGAGGGTGCGCGACAGGATGGGCCGCACATCGATCCGCCCCTCGTCGATCAGCCGCGCCGCATCCAAGAATTCGGGGTGGAAGCGGTGGGTGCCGCGGAAGGCGATCTCCTTGGCGACAATCATGTTGATGGGAAGGGCGACTTCGCCGGCAAGCCCCACCTGAACGATGGTCCCTCGCGCCTTCACGGTGCGGATCGTATCGACCATCGCAACGCCAACGCCCGAACACTCGAACCCAACGTCGAACGCGCCCTTGTCGACGGCAAACCTGTCGAGCGCGCCTTTCTGGGAGACGTCCACAGTCTCATCGGCGCCCATGGCCTTTGCCACCTCAAGGACGGTGGGGGAGACGTCCGTCACCACAATGTGGGCAGCGCCTGAGTGGCGGGCGACAGCCACCATCAGCGCCCCTATGGGGCCGGCTCCCGTGACGATGACGTTCGCCCCCAAAAGGCTCGGTGCCTGGTGGGCGGCGTGAACGCACACCGCCAAAGGCTCCACACAGGCCGCCGCATCAGGGCTCGCCTTGCGCATGGGAACCGCACGGTGGGCGGCCACAACCATCTTGTCGCGAAAGGCCCCGTTCTCGTGGGGCCTGTACATGGCCGAGCCCAAAAAGCGCATGTTGAGGCACTGGTGGGGAAGCCCGATTGCGCAGTATTTGCAGTCGCCGCACGGGTTGGAGGGGTGGATCGCCACCCTGTCGCCCACCGAAAGGCCGGTGACGCCGTCGCCCACGGCCTCGATCACGCCAGCCGCCTCATGGCCCAGAATGATGGGATCGACGACGCGGATCGCCCCGATCCCCCCATGGTGGAAGTAGTGAAGGTCCGACCCGCAAATGCCGCCGCGCTCCACCGCCACACGCACCTCGCCGGCGCCTGGGGTGGCCACATCCTCCTCCTCCACGCGTAGGTCGTGGGCGGCGTGGAGGCGAAGAACGCGGGTGGAGGCCATCTTGATCAATCCATCAACAGGTTGGGCAGCCACGTGGCGGTCGCCGGCAGGTAGGAGACCAGAAGCAGCACCGCCACGTTGGCGATGAGGAACGGGACAATGGCCCGCACCACAGGCGCCAAAGGCAATCGCGCGATATTGGCACACACGAACAGGCAAACGCCAACAGGCGGCGTTGTGAGGCCCAGCATCAGGTTCAGCACCGCAAATGTTGCAAAGTGGAGCGGGTCGATCCCCACCGCGGTGGCAAGCTGAAGCAGCGGCACGAACAGGATGATCAGCGCCGCAATGGTCTCCATGAACGTGCCCACGAACAACAACAAGACATTGATGAGCAAGATCACAACGTACTTGTTGTCAGTGATGGAGAGGACCCCTGCCGCAATGGTCTGGGGAATGCGCTCAGAGGCCAAAATCCAGCCGAAGACGTTGGCAAACCCCACCAGCGCAAGGATCGCCGCAGACGACACAGCGCTCTGCACGAGGATCGCGGGGATCTTGCGGATCGGCAGTTCGCGATAGATGAAGAGCCCCACGATCAAAGCGTAGATGCAGGCAATCACCGCCGTCTCTGTGGGGGTGACGAGGCCTGTCAGAAGTCCGCCCACGATCAAAGCCGTCATCGCCAGCGCCCAAAAGGCGGACGCGAAGGCACGGGCGAGTTCTCCGGCCCCCTTCCAAGGCTCACGCGGAAAATTGTTGCGCCGCGCCACGAGATAGCAGGCGACCATCATGGCAAGGCCCATGAGGATGCCCGGGACCGCGCCTGCCAAGAACATCTTGCCGACGGAAATGCCCGACAGCGCGCCGACGATGATCATCGGCACAGACGGCGGGATCATCGGCCCGACGGTGGAGGAGGCAGCCGTCACGGCAGCGGCGAACGCGCCAGGGTAGCCGGCCCGTTTCATGCCGGGGATCATCATGCCGCCGATGGAGGCCGAATCGGCCACCGCCGTCCCCGAGATGCCGCCAAACAGCATGGAGCCTGCAATATTGGTGAGCCCGAGCCCGCCCCTCAGCCACCCCACAAGGGCGGTCGCAAAGCGGATGATGCGCTCCGTAATCCCCCCATTGTTCATGAGGTTGCCGGCAAGGATGAAGCCTGGAATGCACAAAAGGACGAACACATCCATCCCCGCGTACATCTTCTGGGGGATGACCACGAGCGGGATGTCGGCCAGCAAAATGTAGGCGAATGAGGCAAGCCCCAGCGACACCGCCACAGGCACCCCTGCGCAAATGGCAAGGATGAAACCGCCGAGGAGGACAGCCACTTCCATCAGGGTGCCCTCGCGGTATCGTCGACAGGTTCGTCCGCCTTGACGGGGAGACCATCGTCGGTCCCGCGCAGCATCCCCCACACCCTGAGGAGCGCAAACACCCCTAGGAGCGCGATCATCAACAGGACGGAGGCGTGGATGAAGTCCATCCGCCAGGTGAGGGCGGGCGAGGTCTGTAGCGCGCCGATGGATGTATAAAGCCAGGCCGGCAGGATGAGGATGGCCGCAAGGCCTGCAATGAAGATGGCCGAGATCAGCCGCAGCAGCCAGGGGAACGGTTTTGGCAGCGCCTCGGCCACAAGGTCGACGTTCACAAGGTCGCCTGTGCGAAGGGCAAGGCCAGTGCCGAAGGCTGCAAGATAAAGGAGGGCAAAGCGGGTCAACTCCTCCGTCCACACGGGCGAAGAGCCGATGGTCCGCCCCACCACCTGGATGGAGACGGCCACCAAAAGCACGAAGAACGCCGTCCCCGTTCCCACACGGCAAACCAGCGCAAAGAACGCGGCAACCCTTTGGTCCAGCGTCACGAAAGGGCTGCCTTGCGGGGGTGGGTGAGGGGCATAAGCGCCTTTCCTGTCATGCCCCGCACCGGTGTCGGCGCGGGACATGGGTGATCGGTTGAGCGATCAGTTGGAGAACAGCTGCTCCACCACGGGCTTGATCTCATCGGAGACGTTGGCAAGCACGGCATCCTTGGCCTTGGCGGCAAAGGCGGCCGAATCCACCTCAACGAACTCCATGCCCTTTTCTTCAAGCTCGGCGCGAAGGGCCTGTTCGTCGGCAAGGAAGAGCTCGCGCTCATAGGCCTGCGCGGCAGCGGCCGCTTCCATCACAGCGGCCTTGTCTTCGTCAGACAGCTTGTTCCAGGTGGCCTCAGAGATGGCGAGGTAGATCCACGAGCGCACATGCTCGGTGAGGTTCACATTGTCCTGCACCTCGTTGAAGTTCGCCGACTTGATGAGGGCAAGGGGGTTCTCCTGGGCATCGATGGTGCCGTTCTGGAGCGAGGTGAAGACCTCGGAGAACGCCATTGGCGTCGGCTGTGCGCCGAGCGCCGACCACACATCCACGAAGAGCGGCACATTGGGCACGCGCATTTTTAGGCCGGCAAGATCGTCAGGGCTTGCGATGGGGCGGTTGGAGGTGAGGTTGCGCGCGCCGCGGGCGAAGTAGGCGAGGGGACGCACCCGCGCCTTCTCGATGATCTGCGCTTCGATCTGATCGCCGATCTCGCCGCCGGCCACCTCGTCCATGTCCTCAAGGGAAGTATAGGCGTAAGGGACGGCAAGAAGGGCTGCCAGAGGGGCCCAGTTCTGAAGGCTCTCGCCGGTGATGGTCATGTCGGCAGTGCCAAGCTGCATGCCGTTGATGAGGTCCATCTCCTTGCCCAGCGATTCGTTGGGGAAGACCTCCACCTCGATGCGCCCATCGGTGCGGGCGGCCACCTCTTCGGCAAATTTAAGCGCGGCCTTGTGCCAGACGTTTTCTTCGTTGGCGAGGTGGCCGAGCTTGATGGTCATGTCGGCAGCAAGCGCCGTGCTGCCGAAGGCGCCCGCAAGGCCAAGGCCTGCAGCAAGGGCGCCTGCGCGCAAAAGGTTGCGGCGTGTCGTCATGGTGTCCTCCCATTTGACGGATTGCGCGGGCGCCTCTTCGGACGACCCGACAGATCTTGTATGAACAATTGGGGATGGCGCTCCTCGATGACGGTGAGGGAGCGCACGATCTCCGACAGGTGGGTGCGCATGGCCGCCACCGCCTGGTCGGCATCGCCTTTGCCGAGCCCCGTGATGATGGCGCTGTGCTGGCCGATGAGCTTGCGCCTGTGGAACTCCTCCATAGAGAGGTAGCGCACACGGTCCATCTGGGCTTTGACGGTGTCGATCATCGCCCAGGCCTCGGCAGCATCGGCCATGCGGGCAAGGGCGCGGTGGAAGGCCTCGTCAAGGTCGAGGAAGCGCGAAGCATCCTCGCACGCCTTCTGATCGGCGATCATGCCTTTCAGTTCGGCGATCTCCTCGCGGGTGGGGCCACGCTCGGCGATGCGGCGCACCACCTCCACCTCCACAGCGTCGCGCACAAAGCGGGCGGTGTGGATCACATCCACCTCGATGGGGCGCACGCGGGTGCCGCTCTTGGGCCGCACCTCCACCAGTTGCGCCACGACGAGGCGAATGAAGGCTTCCCGCACAGGCTGGCGGCTGACGCCATAGCGGCGCGAAACATCGGCCTCCGACAGAAGGTCGCCAGGCTCAAGCTCGCACCGTACGATGGCCCGCCTGAGGGCTGCTGCCACACGCGCTGCTTCCGACTGGGGTGCCGCCTCCACAGGGGCTGGCTCATCGGTCGCTGACGCGGTTTTGTGTGCGGCGGCTGTCATGGCGGTGGAAGGCTTGCTATAAACTTCCATACTAGTCAAGCTACCATACAAGATTTAACGGAGGCAGGGATGCTGCACACTTGGCGATGGTTCGGACCGCACGACAAGGCAAGTCTGACGGACGTGCGGCAGGCCGGCGCCGTGGGCGTGGTGAGTGCGCTCCACCACGTTCCCGAAGGCAGCCTGTGGACCGCCGAGGAGGTGAATGCCCGCAAAGCCCTCATCGAAGGCCCTGCCGAAGCGCCGACTGGCCTCACCTGGATGGTGGCTGAGAGCTTGCCCGTCTCCGAAGCCATCAAACGCCAGACGGGGGATTGGCGCGAGCACCTCAATGTCTATCGCGAGAGCCTCAAGGTGCTCTCCGCCGCCGGCGTCAAAGTGGTGTGCTACAACTTCATGCCGATCCTCGATTGGACGCGCACAGCCCTTGCCCACCCGCTCCCCCATGGCGGCACCTGCATGCGCTTCGACCTTGTGGATTTTGCCGCCTTCGACATTCACCTCCTGAAGCGCGAAGGGGCCGGGGAGGATCACGGGCCGGCGTTGGAAGAGGCCGCCACCGAGCGCTTTGCCGCCATGGACGAGGTGCAAAAGCGCGCCCTTGTGGAGGCGATTGTGGCAGGCCTTCCTGGCACCGACCGCACGCTCACGCTGGAAGACGTGCGCGAGGCCATCGCCCTTTATGACGGCATCGACGTGACGCGCCTCAAATCCCACATGGCCGATTTCCTGGCCGAAGTGGTGCCCACCGCGGCCGCTGAAGGTGTGCGCCTGTGCTGCCACCCCGACGACCCGCCCGTGCCGCTGCTGGGATTGCCGCGCATCATGTCCACCGAGGCGGACTACCGCGATCTTGTGGCCGCGGTGGACAGCCCCGCCAACGGCATCACCTTGTGCTCAGGGTCCCTCGGAGCGCGCGAGGGCAACGATCTGCCTGGCATGATGACCCGGCTCGGCGAGAAGGTGCACTTCCTCCACCTTCGCAATGTGCGCCGTGAGGCCGGCCCAGGCGCTGCCCCTTACACGACGTTTCATGAGTCCGACCATTTGGACGGTGAGGTGGATATGGTCGCCCTCATCGCCGCCGTCTTGAAGGAGGAGGCGCGACGGACCGAGGCGGGCCGCGAGGATGCGGTGATCCCCATGCGTCCCGACCACGGCCACGACCTTGCCGATGACCTGAAGCGCGGCGCCCAACCAGGCTACCCCACCGTGGGGCGCATCAAGGGCCTTGCTGAGTTGCGCGGCGTGGAAGCTGCCCTGTCAGCGGCTTGATATGGACCGGTTGACCCAAGACGCTGCCCTGCCGGACACCGTTCGCGCGCCCCGGTTCCACCGCAACGCCCACGGCTATGGGATGGTGCATATCGGCGTTGGCGCCTTCCACCGTGCCCACCAGGCCCCTGCCACCGACGATGCGTTGGAAGAGGAGGGCGGGGACTGGCGCACCATCGGCGTCAGCTTGCGCAGGCCCCATGTGGCCGATGCGTTGAACCCGCAGGACGGGCTTTACACCCTCTTGACCCGAGGGGGCGATGCGCCGCCAAGGGTCATTGGCAACCTTGGTCCCGTCCTCGGCCCACTCCACAGCGCAAATGACGCGATTCTGGCGGCAATGACGGCCCCTGCCACGAGGGTGGTCACCGTAACGGTGACGGAAAAGGGCTATGGTCTTGACCGTCAGACGGGCGCGCCCGATGCCACAGACCCTGCCGTCGCGGCCGATCTTGCAGCGGCCGCCGCTGGCGCGCTCGAGGCGCCGAAGAGTTTGCCGGGCCTCATTGCCGCTGCCCTCATCATCCGTCGTGCAAAGGGTCTGCGGCCGTTCACCACACTGTCCTGCGACAACCTTCCCCACAACGGCAACGTTCTGAAATCGCTCGTTTTAGGGGTTGCGCCTGAGGCTGAGAAGGCCGCCCTTGAGGCGTGTGCGTTTCCCTCCTCCATGGTCGACCGGATCACCCCTGCGGCGACCCCCAAGACGTTGAGCGATGCGGTCGCCGCCCTGGGGCTAGAGGATCGCGCGGCGATCGAGACCGAACCCTTCACCCAATGGGTGATCGAGGACCACTTTCCCGAAGGAAGGCCTGCCTGGGAGGCGGGAGGGGCGCTGTTTGTGAGCGATGTTGCGCCCCACGAAGCCATGAAGCTGCGCATGTTGAACGGCGCCCACTCCCTCATTGCCTATCTCGGTCAGTTGCACGGGTTGGAGCTGGTGCGCCATGTGACGGCCGTCCCTCAGCACCGCGCGGCGGTGGCAGCCCATATGGCGGCGGCGGCCGCAACCCTGCCGCCCGTTCCAGGGGTTGACCTTGACGACTATGCGGCCGCCCTCCTGGCCCGCTTCGACAACCCTGCCATTGCCCACAAGACGCGCCAGATTGCCATGGACGGGACCCAGAAGCTTGGACCGCGGATTTTTCTGCCGGCCCTTGATGCTGTGAAGAAGGGCACCGAGACGGCCCCGTTCGCCCGTGTGGTGGGGCTGTGGATGGCCTATGCCCTTCGTGCGGCCAAAGACGGAACCCTCGACGATCCCGAAGCAAAGGCCATTGCTGATGCTGGCCGCAGCGACGACCCTATGGACGCTCTTGCCAAGGCCGCGTCCATGCCGCCGGACTTGCGCACCCACGCGCCGTTTTGGCAGTCGGTGGAGGCTGCATGGCGTCAGGGCAGTGCAAAGTCGCAAGGGTCTTCGTAAACCAGTATGGCGATTGGCCCATTGCGGCGTACATTGCTGCCATGGCCGCACCAACCGCCTCCACCTTCGACATCAAGCCGCGCCCCCGTTCAGGGGTGGCCGACGCGCTCTCAGAACAAGCGCACAAGGCCATCACCGAGCTGATCCGCACCCGCCGCCTCAAAGGCGGCGATGCGGTGGTGGAGCAAAAGCTTGCCGACAGTCTCGGCATTTCAAGAACGCCCTTGCGCGAGGCCCTTCAGCGTCTCGAAGGTGAGGGGCTTGTGGTCAAGAGCGCCGGCCGCTCCTACGCTGTGCGCCAGGTGGACCTGTCGGAGTATTTGCAGAGCCTCAAGACCCGCGAGGTGTTGGAAGGGGAGGCGGCCAGCCTTGCGGCAGGGCGCATTCCTGCCGCACAGCTGCGAACGGCCCAGGCGGAGATCGATGCCCTGCGCAAGTCCACCCGCTACCACACCACCGCCCACTGGCGTTCCGACGACCATGTCCATAACCTGTTCGCCGACCACTGCGGCAATCAGGTGATGGCAGGGCTCATCAAAGGGCTGAGGGTCACGACGCGGCTCTTCGAGATCGCCAGCATTGCCGACAGAGTGGACCCCGACTCGGACGAACACTCGGCAATCCTGGGGGCCTTGGGGTCAGGCGATCCCAAGGCGGCGCGGCGGGCGGCGCAGACGCACATTCGCAGCTTGATGAAGCACGCTTTGGCGGATTTGTCTTAGCGGGCGCACGGGATGACGGGGGCGGGCGTCGCTTTGCGCCGACTTTGTCAATTGTGGTGCGAGGGTGTTCCCCCTCGCGCTCCCCCATCTCGCCGATGGGCAAGGGTTCAGGACAGTGGCCCGTTGGGCCAATGACCTGAGCCCTTGTGGTGAGCGTTGTCGGGTCTGAGACAGTGTCAACGGGTACGCGCTCTGCGCCCGTCCTCGCCATGCTCGCCCGCTTTGCGGGCTGTGCGTGGCTCCGGGCGGCCCGTTGACACTGTCCCAGACCCTGGTGCCCAGAGGTCGGCGTGGTTAGGGCTCCAAGCGTTTGGCGAGGGCGACCCGTTCTTCCACCTGGTAGCCGAGGGTTTGGTAGAAGGCGGCGACGGCGGTGTTCTCGGCACGGACCAGGAGG
>JBCDCF010000112.1:0-8875 GCA_039182345.1 Pseudomonadota bacterium | reverse complement strand
GACCCTGTTTCCAGGGTCCGATTATGGCGAGGTGAACTTGCGCCTGCGCGAGAGCATCGGCCCCGCCGTGATGACCATTTTGACAGCAGGCCATATTTTTGAGCGCGTGGGCCGTTTGCCGCCCGACGACGTGATCCGCGTCGCCGCAGGCCCCGTGGTGCGTCTTGACCGCCTTGTGGAGACGACCGTGGGCGGACAGACCCGCCAAGCCACCTCCACCTGCACAGGCACCATCGTGGGACCTGAGCTCGTCCTCACCAACCACCACTGCATCCCAGGGTCTGAGAAGGTGCTGAAGGCGTCCATCCTCATCGACTACGAGGATCCTGACGATCCTGACGCCATCCGCGTTCCCATCGAAACGACGCCTGCGAAGGCCGATGCGCAGCTCGACTATGCGCTGGTGCGCATCACGGGGGCGCTGCCTGAGCACGTCAAACCCCTGAAGTTCGAGCCCGTGGAGGCCTCGCCAGGCACGCGCCTTGTGATCATCCACCACCCCGCCGGCCGGCCCAAGATGATGACGCAGTATCAGTGCCGCGCCCACGAAACCAACTCTTCGCGCGAGTTCGAGCTGCGCCACGTATGCGACACGCTGCCTGGCTCCTCAGGCGCGCTGATCATCAACTCGGCCATGCAGCCTGTGGGCCTTCATCACACAGGCGGCCTCAACGAGAACGACCCTGGGAGCTACAACATTGCCACCCGCCTTACCGCGGTGCGCAATGCCGTCCTTGAAGCCTCGGGCGCAACGCCCACCACACCGGATGCAACCCCTGCTGCCGTGACCGCCGGCCAAGATGTGCCGGCAACGCCCGCACAGCCTGCCACCGCGCAGACGCCGCAAACCCCGCAGGGGCCATCGACCAACGCCGCCGCACCGTCAACGGGGGTCGAGCAAGCGCCGGCCTCCTCCACGGATGCGATCAACGAACTGCTGCAATGAGGAGTGGGCCCGTGCACACTGCCCGCAACATCGTCTTGGCCACCGCCCTGTCCTTAGGGCTGGCCGCACCCGCCTTCGCCCAGTCAGGCGAAGCTGAGGTGAACCGCATCATCAATGAACTGGCCCCCTCGCAACCTGGCGAGGCGGCAACGGAAAGCTACCGCGAGCGCATCAAGCGCGTGACCGTGCCTGTGCGGCCTGACATCGACAAGGAATCCACCTACAGGATCAACTCCATCATCGAGGAGCGGGACTTCGTCCTCAACTACAACCACACCGAGGACTTTACCGTTAACTTCCGCTTCGATTCCTTTGCCATCACCCCGCGGGCCAAGCGCGTGCTCGACACTGTCGGCGAGGCGCTGAACGACCCGCGGCTTAAGGGCGAGACCTACCTTGTGGGCGGCCACACCGACACCGTCGGCTCGGACGACTACAATCAGTGGCTTTCGGAAAAGCGCGCCAATGCCGTGGTGAATTACCTGGTTGAGGCCTTTGCCATCGACCCCCAAAGGCTGCAGCCGGTGGGTTTTGGCGAGACCCAGCTTGCCGACCCCAGGCGCGGCGCCAACAGGGCCAACAGGCGTGTTGAGTTCACCCTCATCCAGCCCGTGGCGCGCCAGGCCCCGCCTGCCACCGCAGGCGTCACGCCCCAACGCGTTCCCAATGAAGACACCACCGCGACCACTGGCCAGCAAGGCGTCACGGTCGCCCAACCGCAACAGCCTGTGGGCATCCAAACGCCCCAGACTCCGAGTGTTCCGGCGCAGGTTCCTGCGGCGGCACAACCCCCGGCCAGTACGCTGGGCGGGTCACCGTCGTCAGACACCGACTCGATAAATCAAGCCATACAGTGAGGTGTTGTTATGCGTATTCATCAAACCCTCGTGGGAACGGTCGCCGCACTGGCCACTGTTCTCACCCTTGGCGCAGCCCCTGCCTCAGCGCAGACGGACACCGCCGAGATCAACCGTATAATTAATGAACTTGCCCCCGTGCACGGCACGCGCGCCAAAGCGCCCGCCTACCGTGCCCGCATCAAAACCATTACCGTTCCCGTGCGTCCCGGCATCAGTGCTGAGGACAAGTATGTGGCCGACACCATCATCGTCGACCGCACCTATGTGCTGAACTACAACCACGCGGAAGACTTCACCGTCCACTTCGATTTTGACTCTTTCGAGGTGACCTTCGCCGCCAAGTACATTCTCGACGTGGTGGGCGAAGCGCTGCGCGATCCGCGTCTTGCCAACCAGCGTTACCTGGTGGCCGGCCATACCGATACTGTGGGCACCGCCGAGTACAACCAGTGGCTCTCCGAAAAGCGGGCCAACGCTGTGGTCAACTACCTGGTGGAGACCTTCGACATCGATGCCAACCGCCTGGTTCCCGTGGGCTTTGGCGAGGACAACCTTGCCGACCCGCAAAAGGGTGCCAACCGCGCCAACAGGCGTGTGCAGGTGGTGCTGATCGAGCCCGATCCGCTGCCGGCCGTGGTCGGGGAAGGCCCCAAGGTGCAGCCCGCGCCGCCCACCAACGTGGCTGGCACCGGCAATGTGGTGTGCGACACCACACAGGTGCCGCTGACCGACCCGCGCCCCGCCGCGCACAATCTTGACGACTTCGGCAGCCCGCGCACGCCCGTGGAATGCCAGGAGGAGCACCTGCGCACCCAGGACGTGGTCATCGTACCGAGCCCTGAGGCCACCACCGAACTCGACGTGAGCGTTGAGAGCGGTCAACACTCGGCCGCGGGCGCTTCGCCCGAGACGGCTGCTGACACGAACGCCGCCATCAAGAACTGAACCGGCGCAAACCTTCGAGGGGGACCTAACCCATGTTCAAAACATTTTTCACAGCAGCGTCGCTGGCGGCCGCCAGTCTCTTTGCCACAGGCGCCTCAGCGCAAGTCATCGATGTGATGGTGCTGCAGTCCGATGCCGATCCCAACTCTTTGGAAAAAGGCACGCAGATCCAAAACGCCATGCTGCTTGAGTTCCAGAAGGTGCTCAACAGCCCGAACGTGATCAGCTACATGCGTCAGTTCGGCATCGAAGGCATGGACGTCATCGACGAGACCGCCGTCGTCGCCGCCAACCCGGGCTACGACCTGACCCGGACCCGCCGGTCCGACCAGGAGCTTCTGACCCTGGTCCGGCAGATCCGGAACATCAGCGTCGATGCCACCATCCTCTACACCGTCTATGCGCGGGCCGTGAAAGACCCGTTCACAGGCATCAACAACCTGCAAGCCTCCTTGCAGTACAGGGTGATCGGCCGGGACGGTAAGTTCCTCGGTGGCGACAACATGGCGCTCGACACCACAGGCACGCCGCTTACAGGGTGCGCCACGGCCGTGGGCGGCCAGGCACCCGACCCCTTGTGCGTGCGTCAGGCGGTGATCGACAACATCTCCCGCCTTGCCCAGGACGGGGCCAACAAGATCGCCCTGCAGATTGCAGCGCTCATCGGCCAGAACTACGGCAGCGCCCAGCCCCTGGCACCGCCTGTGGTCGCCCCTGGCGCCCAGCAGAGCGGCTATACGCCCACGCCGGTGGCCCAGGGCAACCTCAGCGATCCGTGCAGCAACCTGCCGGTGGACTATGTGATCTCCTTCTCAGGGGTCGAGCCGCGGCAGAAAAATGCCATCGAGGAGTTCATGGCCTCCTGGGCGTGCGCCATGAACCTTGAGCTGCAGGACAACAACCTGTCGGGCATCGCCTACCGCTACAAGACCCGTGCCGACCGCAGCCGCATCGTGCGCAACATCCGCCAGATGGCCGAGATGATGGGCATGATCGTTGAGACCAACCTGCGCGGTCAGAACGAGATCATCGTTGAGACCATCGGCCTTCGCCGCAACTGACCGAACCCTTTGTGGACAAGGGCCGCCGGGCACCCCCCGGCGGCCTTTTTTTTGCCGTGAAGCAGGGGCAATGACGAAAGGACCACAACCCCCAGGCGAATGACAGGGGCGCCCATGCGCGAGTTCCGCGTTCCTGCACGACCGCGACCGGTGAGTTTGCCGGCCACTCCGCCATTTTCCTCCGATCCGTGTTCCCGTTGGTGCCACCTGTGGTGAGCGTGCTGGCCGACACCGCGGCAGCGCCGGCGCCATGGTCAGGCGATGGCGAGGAGGCCTTCCTCGCCCATGCCGACCTCCACGGCACGGCCGCGCTCCTCCTCCAGCGCTGGCCTGAACGTGTGCCTGCCGCCTCGCGTCCCGCCTTGATGGCGCGCCTTGCCGGACAGGTGGCCTGGGAGCACGACCACCAACGCCTTGTGGCACCTGCCATCGAAGCGTTGGCGGCGGCGGACTGCGAGCCCCTCGTCTTCAAAGGCACCGCGCTCGCCTACAGCCTTTACGACGCTCCCCACCAGCGCACCCGCGGCGACACCGACATCCTTGTGCCGGAGGCGGTCAGGGAGCGCGCCTGCCAGGTTTTGGCCGAGTGCGGGTTTGCAGAGGCGCTGAGGGTCAGCGGCGAAGCGGTGAGCCAGACAACGTTCGAGCGCGCGGATGGACATGGCGCCCACCACGCCATCGACCTGCACTGGCAGATCGACAATGCCCCGGTGGTCGCCCGCGTTCTCGGCCATCAGTCCTTGTGGGCGCATGCGGTCCCCCTGCCGCGCCTGTGTGCCTCCGCCATGGGGCCAGGGCTTGCCGATGCGCTGATCATTGCCGCCATCCATCGCAAGAAGCACAGCGTCTCGCCTTACCTTGTGGGGGACGTGGCGCACTACGACGAGAACCGCCTCATCTGGCTTTACGATGTCGACATCCTCGCCCGTGCCATGGCTGCGGCCGACTGGGCGGCACTGACCGTACTCGCCCTTCAAAGACAGGTGGCCGAAACGGTGCGCGACGCTCTCACACACACCACGCGCACCTTTCAGACCCCTGTTCCTGACAGCGCATGGGAGGCGCTGGACGCTGCCCCCTCCCCTGAACCCTTGAGCATTTACTTCACCGCCGATGCTCCACGCCGCGCGCTGATGGACCTTCGCGCCAGCGGCCTTCGCCAAGGGACGCGCAGGCTTTGGGACATTGCCTTCCCGCCGGCGGCATACCTCCGCCAATCCGCAAACTCTACCAAAACGCCTCTGCCAATCCTTTATGCCAGGCGGATTTGGCGGGGCGGGCTGAAGGCGTTCAGGCACAAGGCCGCGTCACGGTGAGGCTGATCGACCTCATCGCCCTTGGCGGGCGCTATCGTCTCACCCTTGCCCTTGCCAGTGCCTTGATGGTGGTGCAGGTGGCGGCCACCCTTGCGATCCCCTGGTTCGGCGGGCTGGTGGCGGCCGATGTGCTGGGCGATGGCGTTGCCAACACATCCCTCATCCTTGCAGGGCTCTTGGGGCTCTTTGCGGTGCGGGCGGTGATGAGCTTTGCCACCCAGGCCACCTTGGGCGCCATCGGCGAGCGGATCCTTGCCGACCTTCAAGTCATGCTCCACGACCATGTGCTTGCCATGCCGTTGGCGCGGGCGCAGGAGAAGCGGCGCGGCGCCGTCCTCTCGCTCCTCAGCTATGATCTTGAACACCTGAGGAATTTTCTAACAGGGCCGTTGATTGCCATCCTCCCCCTTGGCCTCACCACCGTGGGTGCGGTCGTCATCCTGGTGCAGTTGGATCCTGTGCTCGCGGGTGCGGTCGCCCTCCTGGTGCCCCTCTTCTGGATTGCCATGCGCCTCCTCGGCCGGCGCCTTAGACCGTTGGCGGCGCAGATGCAGGCGGCTTACGCCACCACCTATGCCGTGGCGGAGGAGCATCTTGCCACCCTCCCCGCCATCAAGACGTTTACCCGTGAACCCATCGCCTCGCGCATCCACAAGGGCGCGGTGGACAGGGTGAGGGTCCTTGCAACGCGCGACAACACCATCCAGGCCGCCATCGGCCCGGGCTCGCTATTCGTAACGGCTACGGCCGTTGTGGGCCTGTTGTGGCTGGCAAGTGCGCAAGTGAGGAGCGGCGAGATGACGGCGCCTGAGCTTGTCACCTTCCTCCTTTACGCCGCGCTCCTCACCCGCCCTGTGTCGGAACTTGCCGGGATCTGGGGCCAGACGCAGCTTGCCCTCGGCGCCCTCGGCCAGTTGAAGAGCGTCCTTGGTGTCGCCCCCGAACCCCTCACCACAGGCATCCCTCTCACCTCCATCAAAGGATGCATTGAGGTGCGCAACGTGCATTTTGGCTATGAGGGGCGAGAGGCGACGCTGAAGGGGCTCAACCTCAGCGTTTGCGCTGGGGAGACCGTTGCCATCACCGGCGAGAACGGTGCAGGCAAGACCACCCTTTTGCACCTTCTGGCGCGGCTTTATGCGCCGGACAGCGGCACCATCCTCATCGATGGGCAAGACATTCAAAAGGCGAGCCTTTTAAGCCTTCGCCAAGCCATCGGCATCGTCCCCCAAAAGGTGTCTTTGATCCACGACACCATCGCCGCCAACATCGCCTACGGGCGCCCCGATGCCACGCGCGAGGAGATTGTTGCAGCGGCCCGCCAGGCCGGCGCCCATGAGTTCATCACAAAATTGCCAAACACCTACGATACTATCATAGGTGATGATGGTATTCGTCTCTCCGGCGGACAACGTCAACGTGTGTCACTCGCAAGGGTTGTGGTCAAGAATCCCGCCATCCTTGTCCTAGATGAACCGACCGCCATGTTTGATCCGCCTGGGGAGCAAGGTTTCGTGCAACGCATTGGCGCCATATTTGCCGAGCGCACCGTTCTTCTTGTGACCCATCGGCCCGCCAGCCTTGCCCTTGCCGACAGGGTGGTGCGCCTTGAGGACGGCGTCATCGTTGAGGACACCCCCGTGCCCGCCCACGGCAAGTCCGCTGCATGAGCGCGATTGTGGGGGTTTTTGCGCTGGACGGTGCGCCTGTGGGGACGGCTGCGGTCACGGCCATGTTGGCGGCCATGCCCCACCGCGGCCCCGACGGTGTTGCCACGTGGGACGGCGGCGCCATCGCCTTGGGCCAGGCGACGCGCCACACCACGCCCGAATCGCTGGGTGAAGCACTGCCGCTTCAAAGCGAGGATGGCGCCCTTACCCTCGTCATGGCCGGCCGGGTCGACAATGCCGACGCGCTCCGCTCAAGCCTTGCCACGCAAGGGGCAAGGCTGCGCACGCGCGGCGATGGCGCCTTGATCCTGTCGGCCTACGAGACCTGGGGCCGGGACTGCGTCCACCACATCGACGGCGACTTTGCCTTTGCCCTTTATGATGGCCGCTCGCGCACGCTGTTTTGCGCCCGTGACCGGTTGGGGTGGGCACCGTTCACCTACTCCCTCAAAGGCAACCTGTTGGCCTTCGCGTCGGAGCCGCGGGCGCTGCTCGAACTTCCCACAATAAACGCCGCGCCCAACGAGCGTTTTGTGGCGGGGATGATTGCCGAGACCCTCACCCACCAGGAGGACACGCTGTGGGAGGGGATTGTGCAAATTCCCCCTGCACACACCCTTGTGGTGGCCGATGGCAAGCCGACCGTCGCGCGCTATTGGATGCCGGATCTGACACAGGTGGCGCCCTACAAAGGCCCCGGCGAGGCGGCCGAGTCCCTTCGCGCGGTGTTGACCGATTCGGTACGCCGGGTGTCGCGCTGCCACAAACCCTTGGCGTGCGAGGTGAGCGGCGGGCTCGACTCCTCCACCGTCTTTGCCCTTGCCACCAAGCTTGGGGATGAGCTCTCCGCCCCCGGTATCACAGGCTACACCCTTGCCTTTGGCGATGGCTCGGACGCTGACGAGGCGCACCATGCCAGTGCCGTCGGCACCCATGTGGGCAACCCGGTGCACTCGGTCGCCCCGTTTCGCGCCGACCTTCGCTGGCACGAGGCCTATGCCTCAAAGCACGCCTCCTTCGCCCCCTACCCCAACCTGTCCATGCTCTCGAGCATCTACACTGCCGCCCGTGAGGCTGGCAGCGTGGCCGTGCTGACGGGCCAGGGCGGCGACCAGTGGCTGACGGCAGGGCGGGAATCCTACGCGGAGGCCTTCGCTGCCCGCAACGCCCCGGCCCTCAGCAAACTGTTTGCCAGCGATCGGGAGGCCTACGGCACCCTGCGCACCCTTTACTGGACCCTTCGCCACGGCCTTTATGGTGTGCTGCCGGAGCCCATACGCCGCACCATACGCGCCCTTTTCCCCCGCCTTGCCGCGAAGGGCGCGGGCGCTGCGGACGTTCTCTCCCCACGCCTTGCGCACTTTGCGCGCCACCGCCAGCGAGACCGCACGGGGGCCACCTTGTCGGCGGTCCGCGCACGCCGAGCCGCCCCTTTGTTTTCCGCCGAGGCAAGCTTTCAGAACAGCGAGATGGAGCGGTTTGCCGCTGTCCATGGCGTGGAGTTGCGCTCGCCTCTTTTCACCAATTCGGTGGTGGAGTGGTCGATCAGCAACCTTGGCGCGTTACTTGCTTGGGCGGGCGATGAGCGGGCGCTCCACCGTCTGACCATCGACGGGCTTGTGCCGGGCACCGTACGCGACCGGGAGGACAAGGCAGATTTCACCACCGCTTTCGATTGGTACAGAGCCGATCTTTCGGCCCGCTTCGCCAAAGCCCCGTCAGAGGACGTGGCGCGGTGGACGCGGCCTGGCTGGCGAACATCGGACGCATTGCGCTCGTTAAGGGCTGAATGCGCCGATCACTGGGTCCTTTGGACCATCTTCGGCTGCGATGCGGCCGTGAACGCACCACGACATATCAAAATGGGACATTGACGTGACACAGAACAAGCAAGATCGCACCACCGCAAAGAAGCCCTACGCGTCTCCGCAGCTCAACGAGTTTGGCGCCCTCCACCGCATCACCCGCGGCACCGGCGGCATGATGACCGACACCGGCGGCGGGATGACATCGGGTCTGAACATGATGGGTATGATGAATAACATGTAAGCGCAGCGCCCTAGCCCCACCATCGTTG
>JBCDCF010000111.1:0-8893 GCA_039182345.1 Pseudomonadota bacterium | reverse complement strand
GCGTCCACAAGGCCTTCCTCCGCCGCCTGGTCGAGCCCCGGCAGCACCACCTCGTCGATATAAAGGTCATTGTCGGTGTATTCGGGCGGCAGGGCGTGGGCGGCAAGGTAGGAGGTGACCACGCGCACAGGGCGTTCGTCTTCAATGCGGCGGGCCGCCCGCAGCATCTTCAACTCGTGCGCGATGGAAAGCCCGTAGCCCGACTTGATCTCAAGGCTCGTCACCCCCTCTGCCAGAAGGTGGTCCACCCGTGGCAAGGCGCTTGCGAGGAGGGCGTCTTCGCTCGCCTCCCGCGTCGCGCGCATGGTGGACAAGATCCCGCCCCCGGCCTTTTGCACCTGTTCATAGGAGGCGCCTTCGAGCCGCATTTCGAACTCGCCCGCCCTGTTGCCGCCATGGACGATGTGGGTGTGACAGTCCACCAGCCCCGGCGTGATCAGCCTGTCGCCGAAGTCATGGCGCGGGCCTGGCGCGTCGCCCGGAAGGTCGGCGGCTTGTCCGGCAAAGGTGATGGTGCCGTCCTGGAACGCGACGGCCCCGTTGTCGACCAGGCCGTAGCGTCCGCTGTCCGTCATGGTGGCAAGGGTGCTTCCGAAGAGTACGCCGTCCATCGTCAGGTCTCGGCCTTTCCCGTTTGCCGCACAACGCCGTCAGCTATGCGGACTTCGGCGCCATTGTCCACTCGGTGCGGCGCCGCGAGTGGCGCCCCTAAGCGTGCGACCGGGCTTGGCGTTGGGGTTTCGGCGGGCTTGGTGTAGGGAAGAAACAGCGCGCTCTGATGCGAGTCCGATCGCTTGGGTCAAAGGTTGCTTTATCGCATATTGAGAATTGTCAAGTCGTTCGTCCATGCAAACGTGGAGTGAAGTGAGGATTTATGAAAAAGACTTTTGAAACAGAGGATATTCTTCGGTTATTTGATCATGAATATGCGTTTCCAATGCTGGACAACGGTTACATCTATCTGGCCACAGCGAGATTGAATCTATTCAGATCTGACGATCACTGGGGGCTCGTGTTTGAGATTTTCGGGTACAATCCTCGGCTCGGAAGCCCCGATATTTCAATGTATACTATTGCCAGTGAGATTGTGAACAGAGGAAGAGACTATGATAATGATGAATGGGAAGAGAATCGGCTAAAGAATAATCCGCAAAATGAGATGTCGTTAGTCTTGCCAATCGAAAACATGGACTGGATGGATCCTGAGTGTGAGGAGCTTGTTGCTGACACTGGCCATCTTGTCCTGCGCGGAAAGACGCTGCCCCTCCCGACGCCGGCCGACTATGCGCGGGCCGGGGTCGAGCACCAAGAGGAACAGCCGACCGTGTTCGAACTGTGCCGCTGGCTGGCTCACGCGCACCGCGAGGATGTGCTCGCAACCGATGAAGAAAAGCGGGCCCACCTGCCTTCAGATATGCAACAGATCCTCTTGCTTGATGATTGGCACCACCCCAACCTTGTGACGGGCGAAAAGCCAAGCGAAACACAGTCCTTTCAAGAAATTGCCCAAGTCCTCGCTTTCGCTGACGTTAGTCTTTACACCAAGCCGGGCCGTCAAAACACACACTGGATGTACTGGCCGGAAGGCGGAACCCTTTAGACTGCACAATGACACGTCTTGATCTTTGATATCGAGCGAGCCGCCAAAAGCTCCGCCAACGGCCCTCATGCCCCCATCGCACCACGCCCCGTTACCGTCTAAACCCTAACCCTCGCACGGGGCGCTGAGGAGGGTGGACATGAAGATCGTGGCAGGGGAAGCGCTGACCGACGCGGGCTGGCGCAAGAATGTTGCCATCACGGTGGACGGCGCCACCATCACCGCGGTGGAGGACGCCGGCAGCGCTGCCAGCGATGTGGACATCCTCCTGCCGGCCCCCGCCAACCTTCACAGCCACGCCTTTCAAAGGGCAATGGCCGGGCTGACGGAAGCCCACGGCGGCGAACAGGACGACTTCTGGTCCTGGCGGGAGGTGATGTACACCTTCCTCCAATCCCTCACCCCCGATGATGTGGCAGCCCTTGCCGCAGGCGTTCAGATGGAAACGCTGGAGGCAGGCTTTGCCAGCATCGGCGAGTTTCACTACGTCCACAATCAGCCTGGCGGTGACCCTTATGACGATCCCGCGGAGATGTCCGCTGCCATCGCAAAGGCCGCGGCCGACACAGGGATCGGCCTGACGCTCCTTCCCGTCCTTTACATGACAGGCGGCATGGATGGGCGGGCCCTTGAGGGCGGCCAACGCCGCTTCGGTGCCGATCTTGACCATTTCGCCGCCATCCATGAGGGCGCTGCGAAGGCCGTATCGGCCCTTGGGGAGGACTGCCGGGTGGGCGTCGCGCCGCACTCACTCCGCGCGGTCCCTGCGCAGGCGTTTGCAACGCTGTCGGCCTTCAGCGGTCCTTTCCACATCCATGTGGCCGAACAGACCGCCGAGGTGGAGGCGGTGAAGGCAGCCACGGGGGCGCCCCCAGTCGCGCGCCTGATGCAAATTGCCGACGTGGACGAGCGCTGGACGCTGATCCACGCCACCCACGCAACCGCCGAAGAACTTGGCGCGGCCGCCCGCAAAGGCGCCGTCGCAGGCCTTTGTCCCCTCACCGAAAGCAATCTTGGCGACGGGATTGTCGACGCCCCTGCCATTGTCTCGGCAGGCGGTGCGTTCGGCGTCGGGTCCGACAGCAATGTGCGCATCAGCCTTGTGGAGGAGCTTCGCACCCTCGATTACAGCCAGCGTCTTGCGCTTCGCCGGCGCAACCCCCTTGCCACGCGCGACCGGTCCTCAGGCAGGGTGTTGTGGGAGGGTGTGGCGCGGGGCGGAGCCCAAGCCCTTGGCCGTGGAAGCGGCACCATCGCCGCCGGGGCGTTGGCCGACCTTGTGGCCGTCGATGGTAGCGACCTCCATCTGGCCGGCCTTTCAGGCGACAGGTGTCTTGATGCGTTCATCTTCGCAGGCGACCGTAGCGCGGTGCGTCATGTGTGGAGCGCCGGCCGACATGTGGTGAAGGACGGCGTGCATGTGGCGCGCGAGACCATTGCACCGGCCTTTCACGCGCGGCTCCAGCGCATGCGGTCATTGATGTGAGGAGAAGATGGCACGCCCTAGGGGAATCGAACCCCTCTTTCCAGATTGAAAATCTGGCGTCCTAACCGATAGACGAAGGGCGCAGCCGGCGCTTGCGCGCACCGGCGTTATAGGCAGGCATCCCTGCGGAGACAAGGGTGGGCGCGATGGGACACGTATGGATTTAGCCACAAATTTTGCCATGGGGGAGAACGCGCTCGGCGAGGGCATCGCCCTTGAGGGTGTCACCAAGCGCTTCGGCCAGACGGCTGCTGTGGACGGCGTTTCCTTTGCCATGGCCCAAGGGGAGTTCTTTGTGGTGCTGGGCCCCTCGGGGTGCGGCAAAAGCACCCTCCTGCGCCTGGTCGCCGGTCTTGAGGTGCCTGACGAGGGCACCGTGCGCCTTGGCACGGACGTGGTGGCCGATGCCCAAACCTTCGTCCCGCCCGAGCGGCGCAGCGTTGCCGTCGTGTTTCAGTCCTACGCGCTTTGGCCGCACATGAGCGTTGCCAAGAACGTGTCCTTCCCCGTGGAGGCGGCGGGGCTGAACCGGTCGGAGGCCAAAGGCGTCGTCCAGGAGGCGCTGCGGGCGGTGGCGCTGGAGCCGTTCGCAACGCGCCGGCCTGCGGCGCTCTCTGGCGGACAGCAGCAAAGGGTCGCCCTTGCAAGGTGCCTTGCATCCCGCGCGAACACGGTGTTGATGGACGAGCCCCTCGCCAACCTCGACCCGCACCTGCGCTCCACTATGGAGCATGAGCTGAAGCGCTTTCACGACGCGTCGGGCGCAACCACCCTTTACATCACCCACGACCAGCGCGAGGCGATGGCCCTCGCCACCAAGATCGCCGTCATGCAGGAGGGCCGGTTCCTTCAGGTGGATGCGCCGAGCGCCATCTACGAGCGTCCTGCCAGCGAAGCGGTGGCCCGCTTCATCGGCCGCGGCGCCGTGTTGCCGGCAACGGTGGAGGCTGTGGAGGGCACCACCTGCAAGGCCCATGTGGGTGGGCAGGCGATTGAGGCGGCGTGCCAGCCTGGCACCGGCCCTGGCGCCGCACAGCTTTTCGTGCGGCCTCGCTATGTGCATCTGGGCGATGGTCCTTTGGCGGCGCGGGCCGTGTCATCCACCTACCGCGGCGGCACGTTCGAGGTGATGCTTGAGGCGGACGGCATCGGCACCCTTGCCGCAGAGACCCATGAGCGCCCGCCTGTGGGGAGAGTGGGTGTCACCCTGTCGGGCGGTTGGATCCTGCCGTCTTAGAGCGCAGATCCCCTCAGCGCTCGGCAGCCGAATCGCGCCAGGGCACGACGCCTGGCGGCAGTCGGCGCCCCATCACATCCAGCATCAACATGAGCACGATGGTGGCGGCGACGGTCACGGCGGACATGGCGGCCGCAAGGGTGGTGTAACCGCCATCCTCATAGTTGAAGATGGTGGTGCCGATGGTCTCATTGCCTGGTGACCACAACAGCGTCGACACGGTGATCTCGTTATAGGCGGTGAGAAACACGAGGATCGCGCCCGAGGCGGCGGCGGGGGCGACCATCGGTCCTGCAATCTTGATCATGCGCCGCCAGTAGGAGGCGCCGGCGACCCTTGCGGCATCATCAAGCGCAGGGTCCACCTGGCCGAACGCTGCCACCACAGGCTTTAGCGCGATGGACAAAAACGCCGTCAGGTACGCAAGGGCAATGATGGTGAGCGTGTTGTAGAGCGACACGCCCGCCAGAGGCAGCGGCTTGATGAAGGCCACGATGAAGGCAATGGAGAGCACGATGCCGGGAATGGCGTAGGTAACGTCCCCCAGCACCATCATGGTTCGCCCGACGGCACGGCCCGCCCCCGTCCCCCTGTTCAAGATCTGCGCAATGAGGATGGACAGGAACGCCAGCGCCACAGCCGCCAAACCGGCCGCAAGGGTGGAGTTGGTGAACGCCCGCACCGTCACGGCCTGGCGCAGCAAGATCTCGCCGAAGTTGGCAAAGGTGATCGTGTCGAGATTGAGGGGGAGGCCGTAGGTCTTCACCAGCGCCGTTGCCAAAAGCGAGGCGAGCGGAAGCACCAGGACGGCCGCGATGAAAGCCCACAACGCCAACTCCACAAACGGGCGCGCGCGCTTCAGGCGGATGGCGAGCGGTGGGCGCGGCGGGCCGATCAACGCCGTTCGGCCGAGGCGCTGCAACAGCATCAACACAATCACCGCCACAACGGCAAGGATCGCCATGATCATCGCAATCACTGCAACGTTGGTGAGCATCCCCACCCCGAAACTTGCCATGCGCTGCCAGATGAGAACGGGGAGGGTGGTATAGCGCGCTGGCATCCCAAGAAGTGCGGGGATGCCGAAATTGCCGAGCGCCGACACGAAGGCCAGCGCAAAGGCCGCCACCAAGGCCGGCGCCAGAAGGGGAAGCACCACACGGCCAAGGACGCGCACCGTCCCAGCACCGCAAATGCGCGCTGCATCCGACAACTCGCGCGGCTGTGCCCGCAAGGCCGCCCGCACCACAAGGAAGACCAGCGGGGCGTGCTGGAGGGTGAGGAGCAAGATCACCCCTTCGCGCGAATAAAGCGGGTGGGTGCTGCCCACCTCAGGGGCAATGCCGAGGGTGCGCAACAACGGGCTTGAAGGGCCGAGCGCCTGGATCCACGAGATCGCCGTCACGTGGGGCGGGATCATCATGGGAAGGAGGATGAGGAAGATCAAAAGCCCCTTGGCCCGCACGTCCGTCAGGCCGATGACCAAGGCGAGCGCGGTTCCCACAAGGGTGGCGAAGACGGCCGACCACAGGCTCGAATCAAGGCTGTTGAGGAGCGCGCGCTGGGTGGAGCGGCTGGCGATGGCATCGGCAAGGGGCGTGGTGTCGATGCTGCCTGCTGGGGCAAGCCCCACGGCAAACAGGTGCCACAGCGGCAGCGCAAACAGCGCCGCCGCCACAGCAAGGACGGCGGCGAGAACGCTTGTCTCGCCGCCCAGTCTTGGCAGGGAACGGGCGATGTCAGCCGCCGAAGATGTCCTGGAATTTCAGCTTCATGGCGTCGGACTCTTTGAGCGCCTTGGCAGGGTCGAACGACATTAGCTTGATCTGATCACGCGGGGGAAAGCCCTTCGGCGGGGTGATGTCGGGATGGGCCGGGAGGTAGCCCTGGTCGGCGGCAAGCTGCTGGCCTTCGGGCGACAACAGGAAGTCCACAAACGCCTTGGCAGCCTCGGGGTTCTTGGCCGTGGAGAGGATCGCCACAGGCTCCGTCACGTAAGAGACACCCTCTTCGGGGAACACAAAGTCCACCGGCGCGCCGTCTTCGCGGTTGCGGATCGCCAGGAAGTCCACAACGAAGCCATAGACCTTCTCACCGCCAGCAACGGCACGATAGACGCCGCCATTGCCGCCTTGGGCAAGGGTCCCCTGGTCGGCAAGACCTTCATAGAACTGCCAGCCGAGGGCGGGGTCTTCCGTCAGGGTCGCCATGGTGATGGTGGCCGCGCCCGAGGTGAGCGGCGAGGGGATTGCGATCTTGTCCTTTGCGTCGGCCTTCAAAAGGTCCTTGTAGGACGTTGGCGTCATGGACGCTGCGGTGTTGTAGACAATCCCCGTGGTGATGAGCTTGGTGGAGAAGTAGTGCTTGTCGGGGTCCATCAGCCCTTCGGGGTAAGCGCTGGTGTCGGCGTCGGCGTACGCCATCAGCCGGCCCGCCTGCTCAAGCCCTTCCATAGTCACCGTGTCGGCAATCAAAAGAAGGTCGGGCTGGGGAGAGTCGGCGGCAAACTCGCCCTCAAGCTTGGCCATCACCTTTGTGGTGCCGTCGCGGAAGAACTCCACCTCCACGTTCGGGTAGGCCTTCATGAAGGCGTCGATGGTCTGCTGTGCGTCGGCGTTGGGCTGTGATGTGTAGAGCATCAGCTTGCCTGACGGCTCGGCGAAGGCGGTGCTTGCGGCAAGCGTCGCCGCTGCGATCCAGATGAGACGCATAAGAACTCCTCACGGTCTTGGGTTTTGTCACCTTCTCACAGCCCGGTGTGACACACAGATGACAAACCCACGGCGCGCCGGCGCAGCCGCCTCAGGTGAGGATGGAGGGTTTGAGCGTTTCAATCAGCCGGCGAAACAAGGCGACCCTTGGGGCAAAGGTCGAATAGAAGAAGTGCTCGTGAAGGGTGTGCGCACCGCTCCCTTCGGGCCCCAACCCGTCAAGAACGGGGATCTTGTTGGCAATGAGGCTGCCGTCGCTGCCACCGCCCGTCGCCGTATCCCCAAGGGGTTGGCCAAGATCGTTGGCGACGCTCTCGGCGTAGCGGTAAAGGGTGTCGATGGGGCCTTCGCGGCGGTAGGGCGGGCGGTTGATCTCTCCCGTCACCGTCACGCTCACGTCCTTGCCGATGGGGGTGATGGCGCGCAACTTGGCATCGATCATCCTGGCCAATTCTGGCGTTGCCACACGGGCATCGATGCGCGCATGGCAGAACTCTGGCACGGTGTTGTCCACCGTCCCGCCATGGATGCGGCCCACATTGAGGGTGAGGCCGGCCTCATAGTCCGTCATCGCCTCGATGGCGAGCACCTGGCGCGCCATCTCGGCAATGGCGCTGCGTCCCTCTGCATGGCGCACGCCGGCATGGGCGGCACGGCCCTGAACACTGATGCCGTAGCGCCCCACACCGCGCCGTCCCGTCACCACCTTGCCGCCGTCCCGCCCGGCCTCGGTGACAAGGGCAAAGTGCGCATCGTCCGCCGCCGTCTCGATCAAGCCGCGCGAGGTGGCGCTCCCTGTCTCCTCGTCCGCGGTGAGGAGAAGGCGGACGGGAAGCGGCGGGGTTTGGCCCGAGGCGACAATCTCGCGAAGGGCCGTCAGCGCCATGAAAACGCCGCTCTTCATGTCGCAGGAGCCGGGGCCATAGACCTTGTCGCCGTCCACCTTGAAGGGGAGCGTTTCAAGGGTTCCGAGGGGGTGCACGGTGTCCAGATGACACAGGATCAAGATGCCCTTGCCATCCCCCCACGGCATGGTGACGGACAGGTGGTCGCCCGCACCATTGCGCCCTTCATAACGGGTGATGCCGGCCCCCAGCGCACGAAAGGCGTCCGCGGCAATTCCCATCATGGCGTTGACGGAAGCCGGCTCGCTGGTGGGGCTTTCCGTTTCGATCCAGGTTTTCAGCTCGGCAAGCGTTGCATCCATGGGCGTCTCGGGCGTTTGTGGGGGAGCGGGATGTGGTGCCGCAAGGCCCGGCTTAACAGGCAAGGGGCGAGAACGCCAAGGCCAGTGGCGGGTGTCAGGGTTGCACACGCCCCCGACATGTTGACGAAATGGCCCGTCGTCGCTAAATGCGCACCTTCTGCATTGCAGATCGAGCCACGCACCTGTGGGCCGGGCGGTCGCTTGCCGCCGCGGCCCTGTCGGCGTCCTGATGGGCGCAGAGGAGGGGCGTCACAGCCGGTTCGCCGGTAACCGCGCGGTCGGATGGTCCGCCGCGCCAAGGATGACGTGATGACGAAGCGACACAGTCAAAAGTACAAGATCGACCGCCGGATGGGCGAAAACATCTGGGGTCGCCCGAAAAGTCCGATCAACAAACGCGAATACGGCCCAGGCCAGCACGGTCAGCGCCGCAAAGGCAAGATGAGCGACTTTGGCCTCCAGCTGCGCGCCAAGCAGAAGCTGAAAGGCTATTACGGCTCCATATCCGAAAAGCAGTTCCGCGGCATTTATGACGAAGCCGTGCGGCGCCGGGGCGACACCTCGGAAAACCTCATCGGCCTTCTGGAAAGCCGTTTGGATGCGCTCGTCTACCGCGCCAAGTTCGTGCCGGTCCCCCTCCTCGATCGTGGTC
>JBCDCF010000110.1:0-8932 GCA_039182345.1 Pseudomonadota bacterium | reverse complement strand
TCGGCGATGGTGGCGCCGTCCTCAGGGGCGGGCGTTCTGCCGGCGCACCGCGAGGCTCCGGCCGGACACGATCCGGTGGGGGCGAGGCGACAGCACGCATGGATGACAATGACAAGGACGAGCTGAGCGGGGCCGCACGGTGCCACGCCTGCGCAAGGGTGCGTGGGCGGTGCTTTGCGGTGGTCACAACCTTTAGGAGGGGCCGATGGCTGAGCTTGCTTTGGACGGTGCAAGCACACGCGAATCGTTGGTGCAGAGGCTTTTTGGGGCGTTTGCGATGCAGGTTCGAGATATCGAAAAGCGGATCGCTGAACATGGCGGTGCGGAGATTGTGGAGGACACGAAGGTTCTCAGTGGTTTGGCGCGGACGTTGGAAACGCTGATCGCCCTCGACAAGAAGGTGTCGGGCGAGGGGACAGGGCTGGCGGATGCGGCACAGCTGCGCGCTGAGATCGCTGAGCGGTTGGCCCGGATGAAGCCGCCGCGCCGCCGCAAGGCAAGCCCCAAGGTCTCCGCGGATAAGGCCGCTGCGGATGCGGCTGGCCAATAGTGGTGACCTTGGATGATGGCCGGGTGAGACGACCGAGCGCCCGTCAGCTGCGCCAGTCACTGGTGCGGTGTGTGAAGGCGGGGCAGATAGAGGCTTTCGTTGAGGATTTGACGGCCGAGCACGCCGAGGCGCTGCTTTCGGACTGGCCGCTTTGGGCACGGCCCGAGCAGCTGCCGCCCAAAGGTGACTGGACCACCTGGTTGATACTGGGCGGTCGTGGCGCTGGGAAGACGCGGGCCGGCTCTGAGTGGGTGCGCGGGATGGCGCTTGGCCTTGCCCCGTTCGCGGCTAAGCCGTGCGAGCGCATAGCCCTTGTGGGTGAGACGCTGGCCGATGCGCGCGAGGTGATGGTGGAGGGGGTCTCTGGCCTGTTGTCGGTGGGTTCACGGCGCGACCGGCCCGACTGGCAGCCCTCACGGCGCAGACTTGAGTGGCACAATGGTGCCGTGGCGCAGTTGTTTGCCGCAAGCGATCCCGAAAGTCTTCGCGGGCCGCAGTTTGCCTGTGCGTGGAGCGATGAGCTTGCCAAATGGCCGCACGCTGAGGCCACGTGGGACATGCTGCAGTTCGCGCTGAGGCTTGGCCACAAGCCGCGCCAGATGGTGACGACGACCCCGCGGCCTGTGCCTTTGTTGAAGCAGTTGCTGGCCGACCCAAGGACGGCGCTGACGAAAATGGCGACCGCCGACAATGCCACCAACCTCGCGGCGGGGTTTTTCGATGCTGTGGTGGATCGCTACCAGGGCACGCGGCTCGGCCGTCAGGAGCTTGATGGCGAGTTGATTGAGGATCGTGACGACGCGCTGTGGAAGCGCGATGCCATCGATCATGCGCGGGTGGCAGAAGCGCCTGACATGGAGCGCATTGTGGTGGCGGTGGACCCGCCCGCCTCGAGCGGCGCCAAGTCGGCCGCGTGCGGGATTGTGGCAGTGGGCCTTGGCGCCGACGGTCACGCCTACGTGCTGGCCGATGAGACGGTGCATCAGGCGCCGCCGAAGGTGTGGGCGGACAAGGCGGTGGCGCTTTACCACCTTTTGGGGGCCGACAGGCTTGTGGCCGAGGTCAACCAAGGCGGTGAAATGGTGACCACCATCGTGCGCGAGGCGGACCCGTCCGTGCCTGTGGTGCCTGTGCGGGCAAGCCGCGGCAAATGGGTGCGCGCTGAGCCTGTGGCGCTTTTGTATGCGCAGGGGCGTGTGCACCACGCGGGGGTGTTCCCTTCGCTGGAAGATCAGATGTGCAACTTCGCCCCGGCGGGAACGTCGGACGGGGTTTCGCCTGACAGGATCGATGCGCTGGTGTGGGCGCTGACGGTCCTGATGCTTGAGACGGCCAAGGGCGGCGCGCCGCCGCGGGTCAGACGGTTTGGATGACACTGGTTCAGCCTCCGCTGTGCGGAGGCTTTTTTGTTTGGCGGCAGCCGGCGGAAAGGGGCGCGATGGGCATCTTTGGCAGGCGCGATGAGCGCGAGGAAAAAGCATCGCGCGTGGGGCGCTTGATGAGCGTGGAGACGCTGGGCCGTCCGGCCTGGACGCCGCGCGACTATGCCTCCCTGGCGCGCGAGGGGTTTGCGAAGAACCCCATTGTCTTCCGCTCCGTGCGGATGATTGCTGAGGCTGCGGCCTCGGCGCCGTGGCTGTTGTTCGATGGCGATGTGGAGATTGAGGCGCACCCGCTCCTCGATCTTTTGCGCCGGCCGAACCCTGCCCAGTCGGGCGCGGCGCTGATGGAGACCGTTTACGGGCACCTGATGGTGGCCGGCAACGCCTACATCGAAGCCGTCAGCCTTGAAGGCGTGCCGCGCGAAATTTTTGCGCTGCGGCCCGACAGGATGAAGGTGGTGCCGGGGCCCGATGGGTGGCCGCAGGCGTTTGAGTATCAGGCAGGGGCGCGCACGGTGCGCTTTGAGCAGGAGGGGGCACCGGCGCCCATCCTTCACCTGTCGATGTTCCATCCCCTCAACGACCACTATGGGTTTGCGCCTGTGGAGGCGGCTTTGACGAGCCTCGACATCCACAACGCGGCAGGTGCCTGGTCGAAGGCGCTTCTGGACAATGCAGCGCGGCCGTCGGGGGCGCTCGTCTATACCGGCGAGGGGCACCTCAACGACGAGCAGTTCGAGCGGCTGAAGGCAGAGCTTGAGGACGGCTATACGGGGGCGCGCAATGCGGGCCGGCCGCTGCTGCTTGAAGGCGGGCTCGACTGGAAGACCATGGCCATGAGCCCACGGGACATGGACTTCATCGAAGCGAAAAACCAGGCGGCGCGCGAAATTGCGCTCGCCTTTGGTGTGCCGCCGATGCTGCTCGGCATTCCTGGCGACAACACCTATGCGAACTATCGCGAGGCGAACCGCGCCTTCTGGCGGCAGACGGTGCTGCCTTTGGTGAACCGCACGGCACAATCCCTGACCAACTGGTTGGGTGAGGCGTTCCAGCCGGGACTGCGGCTGACCTTCGATGCCGATCAGATCGACGCGCTGTCGGTGGAGCGTGAAGCGCTCTGGGACCGCGTGGCAGCGGCCGACTTCCTGACGCGCGCGGAGAAGCGGGCAGCGGTTGGCTATGGTGTGGACGACGGGGGATCGGCGACTGCCGAAGAGGAGGGCGGTCAACCGGCCGCGCCCGTTTAATGGATCCATTGACCCAAAGTGTCGTGGAGCGAGGTGACTTGGCGCACCTCGCTCTTTTCTTGTGGGCCTCCATGTCGTCGGGGCTCCTGTTTTGGACCACGCGCGAGTTGGCCCGGTCGAACAACCGGTTCGGGGACTTCGTGCGGGAAGTGGCCAAGCTGAACACGCTTTTCGGACGGGACGGATGCTGAAACTTCTGACGCGGGCCTTCGAGCCCGTTTCGCGCATTCGGTGCGTGGACGTGGACCATGAGGCAACGTTCGCCGCCTTCCGCGAGGGATTGGCGCAGGCGATCGTCGAGCGGCGCATCCGCCATGAGCCGCGCGTTGTGAGCCTGTTGAGGGCGGTGCGATGAGGGGCGCGCCTGAGCGAAAGGTCGCCGCGGAACGCTCCAGCCTCGACGCTGACGGGCGGTTCTGTGGCTACGCGTCACTGTTTGGCCGGGCCGATCTGTCCGGCGACATCGTGATGCCTGGCGCCTTTGCCGCAACGCTGCGTGCACGGGGGACGGCCGGTGTGGGCCTTTACCTTGAGCATGACCCCAAGGCGGTGATCGGCCACTGGCTTGTGATGGAAGAGGACGCGCGGGGGCTGTGGGTGGAAGGCAGCCTTGGCGGCTCCTTGGATGCAGCAAGGGCAGCGCGGCTGATGCGGCTTGGCAAGCTTGATGGACTGTCCATCGGGTTTCGCACGGTCCGCTCTGAAGAAGACAGGGCTGCGCGTGTGCGCAGGCTGACAGAGATTGATCTTTGGGAGGTGTCGGTGGTGAGCGCGCCGATGCTGCCCGAGGCACGGGCGCGGGCGGCCGGAGCCGGTCGTGCCGTTGCGGGGGGCATGACCTCCATTCCTGCCGTGGACGCGGGGCTTGTGGCCCAGGTGCGTCGCAGCACGGCCCTTATTCGTCAAACGAGGTGACTGATGAGCAACGACGTTGGCGCGCCCGAGATCAAGGCCGATCTGGCGCAGGCATTTACCGAATTCATGGGTGCGTTCGAGGTCTTCCGCGACACCAATGACCGCCGCCTTGGCGAGCTTGAGCACAAGGCCTCCGCGGATGTGGTGACCACCGACAAGCTGGCCCGTGTGGAAGCGGCCCTTGATTCCAACCAGAGGCGGATCGACGAGCTGGTGCTGAAGTCGCACCGTCCGAGCCTTGGCGGCGAAGTGGCCGCCGGCCCGAGCGAGCACAAGAGCGCTTTTGAGGGCTATGTGCGCGGCGGCAATGAGATGGGTCTGCGCGCATTCGAGCAGAAGGCGCTGACAGGCGGGCCGTCCGATGCGGGCTTCACCGTGCCCGTGGAGACAGAGGCTGAGGTGATGCGCCGTCTCCTTCACGTCTCCCCCATCCGCGCCATTGCAAGCGTGCGGCAGGTGTCGGGCTCCACGTACAAAAAGCCCATCACCAGCGCCGGTCCCGTGACGGGCTGGGTGGCTGAGACGGCGGTGCGTCCGCAGACCGATGCGCCCACCTTGTCGGAGCTCTCCTTCGACACGATGGAGCTTTATGCCATGCCCGCGGCAACGTCGGCCCTTCTGGACGACACCGCCGTCGACATGGACCAGTGGCTTGCCGATGAAATCGAGACGGTGTTTGCCGAGCAGGAGACGGCAGCGTTCGTCGCCGGCGATGGCATTGCCAAGCCAAAGGGCTTCACCGACTACACCATGGTCGATGAGAGCGCCTGGACTTGGGGCAACATCGGCGTTGTGGATACGGGCGCCAACGGGGCCTTTGGGGCCGTGCCCGGCGACAACCTGATCGACCTCATCTACACGCTGAAGGCCGGCTATCGCCAGAATGCGCACTTTGTGATGAACCGCGCCACCCAGGCTGCGGTGCGCAAATTGAAGGACGCTGACGGGGCCTACCTTTGGGCCGCGCCCGCCATTCCAGGCGCCCGCGCCACCTTGATGAACTTCCCGGTTGTTGAAACCGAAGAGATGCCGTCCATCGCTGCAGGCGAGCCGGCCATTGCCTTCGGTGACTTCCGCCGCGGTTACCTGGTGGTGGACCGTCAGGGCCTTCGCATCCTGCGCGATCCTTACTCGTCCAAGCCTTACGTCCTCTTCTACACCACCAAGCGTGTGGGCGGCGGCGTTCAGGACTTTGACGCCATCAAGATGCTGCGTTTCTCGGCCTAATCGGTCTGAGGATTGGCGTGAGACGGGCTCGCATTTCGCGGGCCCGTTTTTTTTTGGCCAGGTGGCCGCATTGACGATGGTGGGGTGAGACGATGGTGGCGATCCTGGTGAGCGGGCCGGCGAGCGAGCCGGTGACGCGCGAAGAGGCCAAAGCCCACGCAAGGGTGGACGGCAACGCCGAAGACGGGACAATCGACACGCTGATTGCGGCGGCGCGGGCCGAAGTGGAAAGCCGCACGGGGCGGGCCTTGGTCACACAAGGCTGGCGGATCGTGCGGGACGGTGTGCCCCGTGGCGGGGTGATGCGGCTCGCGCCCGCGCCCGTGCAAAGCGTCGATGCTGTGACCGTTTATGACGGCGAGGGCCAAGGCTCCGTCGTGCCTGCGAGCGACTATCAGGTGGACCTTGCCTCCCAGCCAGGGCGGCTTGCGTTTACCGCAGGGCTCGGCTGGCAGCCGCGGGCCATGAACGGCCTTGAGGTGGATCTGACGGTGGGGTACGGCCCGCCGTCCTCCGTGCCAGCGCCCTTGAAGCATGCGGTGTTGATGCTTGTGGCCCATTGGTTCGAGCATCGCGAGGCGGGTGCGCTGGGCGCCGTGGTGGAGCCTGTGGCCAACGGGGTGTCGGCGCTCCTTGCGCCCTACAGGCTGCCGAGGCTGTCGTGACGCCGTCGATTGGTGAGTTGCGCAGGCGCCTTGTGATCGAGGCGGCGAGCGATGTGGCCGATGGCGGTGGCGGATACGCGCGGACATGGTCGGCGCTGGCGACGGTGTTCGGGCGGATCGAACCGCGCCGGCGGCGCGAAAGCGTTGATGATGGGCGCGTTGTGGGACTTGTGACCCACCGCATCACCATTCGCTGGCGGGACGATGTGACGGGCGACCATCGGTTTGTGGCCGACGGGACCGTCTACCGCGTCTTGGCGGTGGAGGCCCATGACGAGCGCCGACGCTTCCTGTCGTGCCTTTGCGAGGAGGAACGGCAATGAGCGATGTTCGCCACCAGCTTTCAGCGGCCCTTTATGGGGTGCTGACGGGCGATGCGGGGCTCGGCGCCATCCTTGCCGGTGGCAAGGTGTTCGACAGGGTGCCGCGGGGGGCGGCCCACCCGTTCGTGTCGTTCGGCGACATGGTTTCGCGCCGGCTCGACGGGGATGCAGCCCCTGTGACGGAGCACTTTGTGGACGTTCTGGTCCACTCCCGCGAGGCGGGGCAGAAGGAGGCGTCCGACATTGCCGAGCGCGTCATCGCGCTGTTGGACGATGCGGCCCTTGCCATGCCCGACTATCGCCTGGCGAGCCTGCGCCACAGGGACACACAGGTGAGCGCCAGCCGCGACAGGCGTGCCTACAGGGTGCGTCTGCGCTTTCGCGCGCTGACCGAGGCGCTCTGACGGCCTCCCAAACCGCTGAGACCGGCGCGGCGCCGGGTCGGCACATTTTGCAAGGAACACGGGGCGCTATGCCCGCCGGCAAGGCGGGGCACGGGCGCTCGCGCAGAAAGGGGGCGCCATGGGTGCGCAGCAAGGCAAGAACCTTCTTTTGAAGGTGGACGAGACGGGCTCAGGCGCCTTTGTGACGGTGGCGGGGCTGCGCTCCAAGCGCATCTCGTTCGGGGCCGACAGCATCGACATCACCGACGAAGCCTCCGCCGGTCAGTGGCGCGAGCTTCTTGATGGGGCGGGTGTGAAGCGGGCGAACGTGGCCGGCTCGGGCATCTTCAAGGACAAGTCCTCGGACGCGACGGTGCGCACGATCTTCTTTGATGGCGCGGTGCGGGACTGGCGCGTTGTGGTGCCTGATTTCGGCACCATCGAAGGGCCGTTTCAGGTGACCTCCCTTGAATATGGCGGCAACTACGATGCCGAGGTGGTCTACGAGATCGCCCTTGAATCGGCCGGCGAACTCACCTTCACGGCGAGCTAGGGGGCGGGGATGGCAAACCGGTATCGCGGCGAAGTGTCCGCCGTTTTGGATGGGCGCACATTTACGCTGTGTCTGCCGCTTGGCGCTTTGGCCGAGCTTGAGGCGACCTTTCAGGCCAGTGACATGGGTGCTCTTGTAGAGCGCTTTGGCAACGGCACGCTGTCGGCCCGCGATGCTGTGGCGGTGATCGGCGCCGGGCTGAGAGGGGCGGGGCACGCCATCCAGGACGATGAAGTGGCGCGCATGCGGGCCGACGGTGGGGCGGCCGGTTTTGCGGCCATTGTCGCGGACTTGCTGTCGGTGACCTTCGGCAGCGCCGAGGAGGCGGCTGACCCTTCTTAAGAGGCGCCGCGCGCCAGAGCGAGCCGTTCCCCTGGGCCGATGTGATGGCCCTTTTCTTCGGGGAGCGGGCGATGGCGCCGGCGCAGTTCTGGGCGCTGACGATCCCCGAAATTGCTGCCGTCATTGGCCGCGGCCGTGGGCCTGGACCCTTGCGTGCGGACTTGGCGCAGCTGATGGAGACCTTCCCCGATGACTGAGGACGAGGATCTGGCGCTGTCGGAAAGCGCCATTCAGGCCGAGGAGATTGCGCAGACGCTGACGATCTCCGCGCACACCTTTTCGCGGGTGTTGCGCACGGGTCTGAAGAACGCGGTGGTGGAAGGCCACAGCCTGGAAAAGGTGCTGCGTTCTGCGGCGATGTCCATCTCCTCGTCGGCGCTGCGGGCGGGGCTGTCGCCTTTGACGAGCCTGATCGGCCGGGGCGCGTCGAGCCTTTTCGGCGGACTGTCGGGAACATCGGGGCAGACCGGTGGCGGCAGCGGCCTCGTGCCCTTTGCCAAAGGCGGCGTGATTGGAACGCCGACCGCCTTTGCCGCCGGTGGCGGGCGCATCGGTCTGATGGGCGAGGCGGGGCGCGAGGCGATTTTGCCGCTGGCCCGCGGGTCCGACGGGCGCCTTGGGGTGGCGATGGAAGGGGCGGGCGGTGGTGCGACCATCACCGTCAACGTCTCAACGCCTGATGCAGACAGTTTTCAGCGCTCAGAAGCGCAGGTGACAGCGATGCTTGCGCGCGCCGTCGCCCGCGGCCGGCGCGGATTGTGAGGACGCCATGAGCGGCTTTCATGATGTGAGATTTCCGCTCGCGGTGTCCTTCGGGGCGACGGGCGGGCCGGAACGCCGGACGGAGATCGTGACGCTGGGCTCCGGCCGTGAGGAACGCAACCAGCGCTGGGCCATGAGCCGCCGGCGGTATGACGCGGGCTCAGGAGTGAGGAACAGGGATGATCTCAACACTGTCGTTGCGTTTTTCGAAGAGCGTCGCGGTCGCCTCTACGGCTTTCGCTACCGTGATCCGCTCGATCATAAAAGTTGCGCGCCAAGCGATACGCCGGCTGCAACGGACCAGCTTCTGGGCGTGGGTGACGGGGTCGAAACCGACTTTGCGCTGATCAAGCGCTACGGCGATGCCTTCCTGCCCTACGACCGGCCCATAGCGCTGCCTGTGGCGGGAAGTCTTGCCGTGACGGTGAACGGGATCGCCCGGGTGGAGGGGGCGGACTTTTCCGTCCTTAACGGTGTGATCACCTTCTTTCCCCACGCAGTGCCCCAGACCGGGGATGCCGTTGAGGCGGGCTTTCAGTTCGACGTGCCCGTGCGCTTTGACACCGACCGGTTGGAGGTC